>CAMNHD010000062.1 GCA_946538875.1 uncultured Treponema sp. | reverse complement strand
TGAGGACAATCCGTTTATGGCTGGTGCCTTCCATGGTCCTGGAGAAGGTGACTGTGTGATGAATGTCGGAGTTTCAGGTCCAGGAGTAATCCTTGCGGCGGCCCGTGAGTTCAAGGGCAGACCAATCAACGAACTTGCCGACGGTATCAAAAAAATGGCATTCAAGATTACACGTATGGGTCAGCTGGTTGGCTCAGAAGCGGCAAAGCGTCTGGGCGTTGACTTTGGTATCCTTGACCTGTCACTTGCTCCAACCCCGGCTGTGGGCGACTCTGTGGCACGTATTCTTGAAGAGATTGGCCTTGAGGGAGCTGGTGCCCCTGGTACAACTGCTGCGCTTGCCATGCTTACAGATATGGTAAAGAAAGGCGGTGTCATGGCAAGTACAAATGTCGGCGGTTTGAGCGGTGCCTTTATTCCTGTGAGCGAAGACGAAGGAATGATTAATGCCGTAAAGCAGCACAGCATCACTTTGGAAAAGCTGGAGGCAATGACCTGTGTCTGCTCCGTCGGGCTCGACATGATTGCAATTCCAGGTGACACTCCTGCAACTACAATCAGCGGTATAATGGCTGACGAGATGGCGATTGGTATGGTGAACAATAAGACTACTGCAGTCCGTCTGATTCCTGCTCCCGGCAAAAAAGCCGGTGACTGGGTTGAATTCGGTGGACTTCTGGGTGGTTGCCCTGTAATAGATGTGAATCCTTTCTCCTGCGCGGACTTTATCAACCGTGGGGGTAAGATTCCTGCACCAATTCATTCTTTCAGGAACTAATATTTGTTTGTATAGGGGCCGCCTGTCTGGTAGGCCCTTTTTTATTTATGGGTGAACTTCAGATACTCCAGGTGAACAGATTTCCTCTGCTAGAAAAATCGGCGCTAAAATTTGTGCTGGCTTACGAGGATATTTGTTGCCGCCTTTATTCCCTGCTTCTTGCCGGAGATGATTCGGTGTATGCGCTGAGCTACGATAAAACAACTGTCACCGGGGTCTTTTCCTATACAAAGGGAGGTGTTGTCCTGCCTTGTTTTCCAGCAGATTCCGGGGAGCTCAGAAAAGCGCTTAAGTGTTTTTTCCGTGTGCATCCGGTTTTCTGTGTCTCTGGAAAGACTGACTTTGCCGGTATTGTGGAGACTGCCCTTCTGGCAGCGGATAGACAGAGAGAAATAGAAGCAAGAGCTTACGATTTTCTTGAGGCCGATCAGTGCCCTTCAGGGATAAAAGCTCCGGATTCGTACGAGTTTACGCAGTGTCTCAGGACTGACGAGGAAGCTCTCCTTACGCTGCAGATTGATTATGTTAGGGAAGAGGTTGTGCCCCGTGGTATGAATGTGAACAAAGCGGTGGAACGGCTGGGGCTGGCACGTCTTCTCCGCAAAGGTGGCGTTTTTGCGCTTAAGGATGGGGAAGGGCACTTTGCGGCCAAGGCGCAGCTGAATTATCATACGGAGCATTATGCCCTTCTGGGGGGAGTGTACACAGTCCCGGAACTTAGAAAAAGAGGATTGGCACGTTATCTTGTGGAAAAAGTTGTGGAGCGCAATTGTTCGGAGCGTAGGACGACTGTTTTGTTTGTCCAGCGGGCAAATACTGCTGCTCTTGCACTTTACAGGGCCTGCGGGTTTAAATTGGTGGATTCTTATTCAATTTCCTACTGGGAGTAGACTGGACGGGAATGCAGTGCGGCAACAGTCAGCTCCATAAAGTGAGCCGGCCGTTGCCCTGATGTGTTAGTTTCTTCCCAATTCGACGGACTTTTCGTAAGCGGCAGTGGCTGCGTCAATTACTGCGGCCCTGAATCCATTCTGTTCAAGTGCTATGACACCTTCAATCGTTGTTCCCGCCGGTGAACAGACAGCATCCTTGAGTTCGCTGATAGAGCGGCTGTCCTCAAGGGCAAGTGCAGCGGCACCTTTAAGTGTCTGTGCGGCGTAGGTATAGGCCTGTGCGCGTGGCATTCCAAAGCGGACTGCTGCATCTGCAAGAGCTTCGATAAACAGAAATGCGTAGGCAGGTCCGGAACCGCTGACGGCGGTAACTGCATCCATAAGCTTTTCAGGAACAATCTCCACTTTTCCAGCAAGAGAGAGCAGATTCTTGGCAAGTTCAGCTTCCTGGGCAGAAGTTTCCTGTGCAGGCGAAAGGGCAATCATCGCTTCGCCAACAGTGGCTGGAAGATTAGGCATGATACGGATTAAGTGAGGCTTTGAGGCCGCTCTGTCCAAAGCGGAAAGCAGGGTTGAGAGAGTCACTCCCGCAGCCATAGAGACAAGCACTTTTTCAGAAGACAGATTCTGCGCAATGTCAGAAAGAACTGCCTTGACGTAAGCAGGCTTTACCGCAAGAAAAAGGACATCGGCCTTGGCGGCAACTTCACTGTTTGTCTTGAGGGCTGTTCCTCCGATTTTTGCCGCAAAAGCTTCAGCCTTTGAAAAATCCACATCGGAAACAAATACGTTCTGTCCGCCGATTTTTTTTGCTACGGCCTGCATAAGTGCCCCGCCCATTGTTCCGCTGCCAATGCAACCGATTGTCTTTTCTGCGCTCATTTTATTCTCCTGAACATTATGATTTTCACTTTACGCAGTGACAGCTGCCGGGGAGGTTACCCTTATGCAGTTTCCTGCGTTCCATTCATATTATTGAATAAATGTATGCTTAACAGTTTTATGTTTAAGCCCGGGGGGTCAGTGAGGCACAACCGCATTTTTGTCGGCGGTAAAGAGAGTGCCTTTCTTGGAGCCGTCCACCAGTGAGGCAAGCGGTTTGTCGTTCTTGCTGTTTGCAAGGATCATTGGAATTCCTGCGGAAGTTACTTTTTCCGCGGCCTGAATCTTTGTCCGGATTCCGCCGGTACCAAAACTGTTTGTCTTTCCCAGGGTGATTTCCTTGAGCAGCTGCGGAATGTCCGAAACTTCCTCGACTAATTTTGCATTAGGGTTTGTCTTTGGGTTGTCAGTGTAAACACCATCTATGTCGCTGAACAGAATCAGCAGATCTGCGCTCCAAAGAATTGCCGTAAGGGCAGAAAGATTGTCGTTGTCTCCAATGCTGTTTTCTTCAAACGAAACACTGTCGTTTTCATTGATGATAGGGACAACCCCTTCGTCAACAAGTGTGAACAGTGTGTTGCGCATGTTGAGTGTGTGATGATAGTCCTCAAAGTCTTCCTTGATGAACAGAAGCTGTGCCACATGGACATTCTGCTGGGCAAATGCGGCGCGCCACTTGTCCATAAGCTCCACCTGACCAATTGCGCAGAGTGCCTGCCTATAGTGCATGTCCTTTTTGTGGGCCCATCCGCTGATTGTTGAAAGACCTGCAACCTGGGCACCGGATGAAACAATGATTATCTGTTTGCCCTGGGCGATAAGACTTGAACAGGCGGCGGCAAGTGTATTCAGAAAGTCAAGATTGATTGTACCGTCTTCCTTGGCCAGTGAATTGCTTCCGAATTTAATTACTATCTTTTTTGCGTCCTGAATAGTCTGCTGGATTGTCATCTGATCTGTCCGTCCCCGTCGATGATGAATTTGGTTGTGGTCAGGGCCTGTATTCCCATAGGTCCGCGTGCATGGAGCTTCTGCGTGCTGATTCCAAGTTCAGCGCCAAAGCCGAATTCCCCGCCGTCAGTAAAACGTGTGCTTGCGTTCACATAGACACAGGCTGCGTCAACTTTGCTCTGGAAAAGACGGGCATGGCTTCTGTCATTGGTGACAATTGCCTCGCTGTGCTTTGTGTTGTGCGAGTTGATGAAGTCAACCGCATCGTCAACAGAATTAACAGCCTTTACCGCAATGGTAAAGTCAAGGAATTCATATCCAAAGTCTTCAATGCTTGCACGGCGCAGGTAATCAGGCATATCAGAGCCCAGTTCCGCGGATTTGACAGCCTTTGCCAGGAGTGGGTAACATATTTCATCGGCACGCATCTGTACTTTTCCGTCAAAAGCCTTTGCCAGAAGGGGGAGAAATTCCCCGGCAACCTTTTTGTTCACAAGGATTGTCTCTATGGCGTTACATGCGCCGGGACGCTGCATCTTTGCATTCTGGGCAATACGTGCGGCCATCTGCAGGTCTGCTGTCTCATCAACATAAAGGTGGCAGACACCGGCTCCAGTCTGAATGACAGGAATCTTTGCATTCTGGACCACTGCGTTTATAAGCTTTGCACCGCCGCGTGGAAGCACCACATCAATTTTACCCACAGCGTTGAGAATCTGGTCGACATCGGAATGGTCTGTGCTGGGACAAAGGTAGATGGAGTCCTTTACGCCGCTGCTTCCAGCATCCTTCAGTCCCTGCTTGATGGCATCCGTTAGTGCCTTGTTGGACTCAAGGGCAGAAGAGGAGCCGCGCAGAAGTATGGAATTGCCGGATTTGTACGCAAGGGCAAAAGCATCCACCGTAACGTTGGGGCGGCTTTCGTAAATGATAGCCACAACACCAAGCGGAACCCTTACCTGATGAATCTGCAGCCCGTCAGGGGTGGACCAACCGGCAATTTCCTGGCCAATAGGGTCAGTCTGCTGAATGATTACATTTAGACCTGAAATGATTGAATTGAACTTCTTATCGTCAAGGGCAAGACGTTCCACAAGGGATTCAGACATTCCGTTTGCACGGACCCTTTTTACATCGCGCGCATTTGCGGCAAGTATTTCTTTTTTGTTCTTGGTGATTGAATCGGCAACGCAGCGCAGAGCGTTGTTCTTCTTTGACTCAGTGTGCAATGCCAGGGCTGCCGCTCCTTTTTTCAATTCATCACAGATTGAATCGATATCCATGAGCAGACCTCCAAATAATAGTAATTGATAGTTGGCTTAGTAATTGGCCAGGAAGTACATTCCGAGCAGAATAGCAATCCTTGTCTTTTCTTCTGACCATGTGGCATCCTGAGGCAGAGCCTTGATGTACCACCAGAAGATTCCGAATTCCGGATCGATGCGGAGTGCATAGTCTTCAAAGTCTTTGGTTCTTGTCATTGAGCCGAACATCAGATAAACAACGTCGCTTACGATACCAAGAAACAGCTTGTATGAAGCGGAATATGCCTTTGACTCGAGTTGCTTGGAGAATTCCTCCAGCTGGTAGAGAACCTGGGCCTTAAGTTCCTCATCGGATTTTTCAACCCATGTCTTTTGTATCAGCAGAACCAGATTATTGTGGAAACTGGCGATTAATTTTTCTTCAGAAGAAGTGTCGTTTTTAGCCGGAGTGGCGATTGATCTGAACGGCTCTCCGGAACCCGTCAGGGTGTTGGCCAGCTGTATGGCCGCGGAAGATGCCTTTGCAGCGTCTTCAGTTGAGAGCAACTGAGACATCGCTTCTAGTGAAACCTTATCAACAAACTGTTCTATCAAATCGCCTTTCATGATAAAAAGAATTATAAATTTTTACACAACTTTTTACAAGAGGAATAAAAATATTTTGCACGGAAATCTCTCCTACAGATTAAGAAAATCATAAGTCAGTCTGTTAAGGTCACGTAAAAGCGCATTCTCTGGGAACAGAACCTAGTCGCGGTCAGTAAGGTGAAGAATCCTCTGGTTGGCAGAGCCTCTGAACACAAGCGAGATATCCTTTTTGGCGAGGACAAAGGGGCCGTCAACAAGGGTGTCAATGCACGAGAGCATGTCATTTGTATATTGAGTATGCTTTTTGCCTGTTTCGGGAAGTAAATCCACATCGTAAAGGTAGCCTGTGTAGCACCAGATAGTCTTTTGGGGCAAGGTACTGCGCACACGCCTTAGGAATGGAGCAAGAACCTTCTGGTTTTCTTCTTCAAAAGGTTCTCCCCCAAGTACAGTCAGTCCGCTGATATAGGGCTTGTCCAATGCCTCAAGGATTTCATCTTCGGTGTCCTTGGTAAAGATTTTGCCGAACATAAAATCCCAGGTCTTGGCATTGAAACAACCCGGACAATGGATTCTGCATCCGCTTACAAAGAGACTTACCCTTACTCCTGTGCCGTCAGCAATATCGGTTTTTTTGATTTCGCCGTAAAACATTGCAGTTCCAACAAGCCTTACAGATGCAGTACGCGGTCCTTGATTTCCTGGGTGCGTCCCTGATTCCAGTACTGTGTGCCGATGTAGCCGCATGTTCTGCGCGCAACATTCATGGTAGTCTGGTCACGGTTGCGGCAGTTGGGGCATTCCCAGACAAGCTTTCCGTCGTCGGCAACAATCTGTATCTCGCCAGTATAGCCGCACTTCTGGCAGTAGTCGCTCTTGGTGTTAAGCTCGGCATACATTATGTTCTCATAAATATGCTTGAGCAAAGTCATAACAGCCTTGATGTTGTTTTCCAGATTCGGGACTTCTACATAACTCACCGCCCCGCCAGGAGACAGCTGCTGGAATTCGCTTTCAAAGGTGAGCTTTGTAAATGCGTCAATCTTTTCAGTTACATTCACATGATAGCTGTTGGTGATGTAGTTCTTGTCAGTGACACCTTCTATGATGCCGAAGCGCTTCTTGAGACACTTTGCAAATTTGTATGTAGTGCTTTCGAGCGGTGTTCCGTAGACAGAGTAATCAATGTGTTCCTCAGCCTTCCACTTTTTACAAGCATCGTTAAGCGCATGCATGACCTTGAGCGCAAAAGGCTTGCCCTCCGGGGTAGTGTGGCTTGTGCCGGTCATGTATCTGACGCATTCGCAGAGACCTGCGTAACCCAGACTGATTGTCGAGTAGCCGTTGAACAGAAGTTTGTCGATTGTTTCTCCCTTCTTGAGGCGGGCAAGTGCGCCGTTCTGCCAAAGAATAGGAGCAACATCGCTCTTTGTGCCCATCAGACGGTTGTGACGCAGCTGGAGAGCCTTGTGGCACAGCTCAAGCCTATCCTCCATAATCTGCCAGAATTTGTCCATGTCGCCACCGGAAGAACATGCCACATCCACAAGGTTGAGAGTTACCACACCCTGATTAAAGCGGCCGTAGTACTGAGGCTTGCCGGTTTCAGGATTGATGTATGTAGTCAGGAATGAACGGCATCCCATGCATGGGTAGCAGTTTCCGTTTCCCTGGGAGTCAATCTTGAGCTCCAGCATTTTCTTTTCGCTGATGTAGTCAGGTACCATGCGGCGTGCAGTACACTTGGCGGCAAGTTCTGTAAGATAGTAGTACTTGGAATTATCTTCTATATTATCCGGTTCAAGAACATAAATAAGCTTTGGGAATGCCGGCGTAATCCAGGCACCGTCTTCGTTTTTGACACCCTTGTAGCGCTGCTTGAGAACTTCTTCTATAATAAGTGCAAGGTCAGCCTTTTCCTGTTCGTCCTTGGCTTCATTCAAGTACATAAAGACAGTCACAAAAGGAGCCTGTCCGTTTGTGGTCATAAGAGTGATCACCTGATACTGGATAGTCTGAACACCCTTTGTGATTTCGCTGCGGAGGCGGCGTTCCACCATAAATTTGAACTGCTGGTCATCAACTTGAAGCCCGGTAGCCTGCATAGTGTCGCGGATGTCCTGTTCAATCTTCTTGCGGCTGATGTCGACAAATGGAGCCAGGTGGGTAAGCGAAATGCTCTGTCCACCGTACTGGCAGCTTGCCACCTGGGCGATAATCTGGGTGGCGATATTACATGCAGGGGAGAAGGAATGGAGGCAGAGGCTGAAGTGATGTGGCCACAAGCC
>CAMNHD010000061.1 GCA_946538875.1 uncultured Treponema sp. | reverse complement strand
TGATGTTGGAGTCCAAAGCCTTTTTAACCGCATCCTCGATAGAAAGACTCAGAATCTTTTTTTCAGCCACAGATTCCTGCTCAGCATTCCCCTCATCCGCAAAAAGCGGAACAGTCACAGCAAGCAGTCCGGCTGTAAGCGCCAGAAAAAGCCCCGCACAACGTTTCATACAACCTCCAAACAATTTTTTCGTAACTTCGGATAATGTCAAACAACTCCCTCAAGTCCGGTAAATCCTTAGTAAATATACTTGAATTCAACATTCCATTACAAAAAAAGCATGTTATATTTTTATAAAATTTTGTTATTTTAAGGCAGACAGCAAGAAGTGCAACTATTGTTTTAACAAATATAGATAGAAAACGTAACAAATTCAACTATTTTCAATAAAAAAGTAATCCTGCGGCATCCCCGAATATGCGTCACCATAAAACGCACCGCAAAGGGCACATGCTTCCACGCACCGGTGTTCCGCCCTTCGCTCACGCTCATTGCCGCCCGGCTTCACCGGCCGTCAACTCCGGGGCTCCATACCGGGCCGCACATCATTGGAAACCCCACACAAATCAGAACTTCTCACCGCACAGATAATCAAGACTTGAACATGAGGCGTACATATCCATATTCAACTGTATCAGCGTCAACTTTTCAGTAAGCTCGGAAACTTTTTTCTTAAGCGCATCAATCTCGCTCCCGTAACCGCCCTTGAACTGGTTCATCTTCTGCCTGTACTCGTTTCCCTCACTCTGAATCAGAAGCTCCTGGTAAACAGCCTTGCTCTTGTTCAGCTTGAGCTCCAGCAGCAGGTGCATCACTTTGTCCCTGATTGTAAAAACCGCAGTCTCATAGTCAAAGCCCGCATCATCAGTAAGAATCCTCTTACGCTTTACATCGCGCACAGCCTTGCCGCCATCCCAGACAGTAGTCTTCAAACCGATGCTGAAATTCAGGGAGTAAGTATCCTTGCGGTACCAGTCGGCCTCAATCAGAGGAAAGCGAGAACCCGCATAACCCACCGAAGACTGGAGCGCAAAGTCGGGCTTCCAGTTGACGGAGGCCTCGCTGATTTTTTGAGTAAGTTCCGTAACCTGACGCAGCAGAATCAAAATCCTTAGACTTTCAGACTCAGGGCTCACCGCTTTTTCCAGCAGGAGCTTTTCTTCAGCATCTACATAGGCAGGCACCTTTTGTTCATCAGGAACAAAACTGATATCCGTCACCTGAATGCTGTTGTCAGAGCACAAATGCCTGATTTCAAGCACCTGCGACTCCATCTCCATGCGCACATTCTTCTGGGCCACGTCAATTTTCTGAGCCTGCATCTTTGCATCAAGCACTTCCTGAGCCAGAAGCATACCGTTCTTTTCGTAAGCCTCGGAAATCTCCACAAGACGGGAGGCAACCTTTGCCTGCTCCTCAAGAACTTCCGTCATCCTTGCCAGATAGTAGACAGCCGCCTCACGCGCGTAAAGCTCGGCCTCCTTCTGTCTGACAATGGACTCCCTCTGCAGAAGACGCACGTCCTGCACCTTGGAATAAAGCTTCACCGCATTGGTAATCTTTCCCCAGGTGAACAGCGGCTGCGTAAGAGACAGCTGAAAACTGTACAGGGTGTTCTCCATTCCTTCGTAAAGCGTAAGATATGCATCCTGCTGACCGATATAGGCAGAGTTCACGCCCTGTCTGTCCAGCTGGTTCTTGATGTCCTGGGTAGACACAGTGATTTTCCCGACAGGGGGATTCACCATGTAAGTTCCGCTCACCTGCAGGTCTACTGTGGGCCCGTAGCCGGAAAGCGCATCCTTGTAATCAAGCACAGACTGTTCGTACTGGGACTGGGCCTTTACAATATCAGGATTGTTTGCAAGAACTTTCTGCAGCAGATCCTGGTGCTCAAGCGCAAAAGTTTGCGGAAGCCTTAAGAGCCAGAGAGTGAGGCAGAAAATTACGGGTGCTGCTTTGGAAAAAAGTCTTTTTATCACGGCAACGCTTCCTATCATCACCGCATCAGTCAAGCACAAGAGAATCTGTTGTCAACTGCGGATTTGCATGAACCCGGACAGTTCCAGTTCTTGCAGCCTGGCCATCCTTTTCAGCCCTCACGGTATATTCAACAGAGCAATCCTTTTCAGTCCCGTAAGACTCAGCAGTAAGGACTGTGACCGGCGTACTGAATGAAAAATATCCCTGCCTCTGGAACGAATCCGTAACCGCATACGGCGCGGAATTTGCCACTGCAACAGTGCTGCCGTCAGGGGCAAGCAGAGAGACAGTCCAGCCGTTGTTCAAAGAAGAATTGTCAGAGCCGACAGTACCGCTTACAAGCACTGAATCCAGGCGCAGATACTTGACGTAGACCGGAGAAGCATTATTTCTTGCGTTTTTGTCTGCAAGTGTAAAACCGGCGCGGTAATCCTCAGCAGAGCCGTAAGTGCCGTCGCTCCTGCAGAGAGCATAAAGGCCCGTGTCATTCGGAACAAAGTCCACGTAACCGCTCACACCTCCAGCCGGTGCGGAAAAAGTAACGCTGTTTCCCTGGGGCGTCCCCTCAAAATACACCTCGGAACCGTCAGCTCCTGTCACCTTCACAGAAAAGAGCGCAGGGCTTATCTCAACATTTGAAGTCCTAGCCACATTGCGCACGTCAAAGCCAAGCGTATACAAGTCTCGGGTGCGCACAAGCCTTTCAGTAAGCATCACGGAAGAAAGATCGCTTGTAAGGTAAGAGACACTGGAAGCCGCCACAGGCTTACCGTCTCCAAAGTCCTTGTGGTAAAAAGCAAGATAGACTGGAATGCGGTCGGCAGTCTTACCAAACTCGCTGAAAAAACTTTCCCAGGTAATTGCCATGTGGTAAGAACCATCGGAATCAGTCTTTGCATAAAAGATTTTTTCAGACGGAGAAGGTCTTGCCCCGGACTGTACCGCAGAGTTTCTGTCCTTTTCCTTTACAAAGGCGTAGACCTCCACCCCACCCACTCCAATATCAGAACCGTTCACCAGCTCCTGCACCTGTCCACTGATTGTACCGGAGAACACAGAACTGCATCCAAAACTCAAAGCGGAAAACGCCGCACAAACCGCAAGAAGCAGGCTGCGGAACAAACTCCACTTTTCAAACCGGCACAAAGGCTTAGTCCCGGATCCGCCAAAACATAATTCTCTTCTATAAATATTCATATTATTCATCCAAATCATTCTCCCTGGTATTTTCAGTCACAGCATTGTCATCGGCCGCCTCAGAATCATTTTCCTCAGTCTTGGCCATTGCAAGCGCACGTGCAAGACGTTTTTTCTCCGTCATATAATACAGCGTCGGAATCAGGAACAAAGTAATCAGAGTGGATGTCAAAAGACCACCCGCAATTGCCTGACCAAGCGGAGCATACAATTCGGCACCTTCTCCCTTTGCCAGAGCCATAGGAATCACCCCAAGCATAGTGGTAAGTGTCGTCATCAAAATCGGTCTGATGCGGCTGGCAGATCCCTGCGTGACAGTCTCCCTCAAACGCTCCTCAGTCTCAGGAACAGAGCGTTCCCTGCGCAGCTGATTCACATAGTCCACAAGTATGATTCCATTGTTCACGACAATTCCGCCAAGCGAAATAATTCCCAGCATGGAAACAAGGCTGAGAGTGGAACCAAACGCCAGGAGCCCAAGCACAACACCTATCGCACAGAACGGAATTCCCGCAAGAATGATAAGCGGCTGTCTAAAGCGCTCAAACTGTATGACCATCACAGTGTACACCAGGAAGAAAGCTATAACAAGAGCCCTGAGCATGGAAGGCAGGGAGTCACCTATCAATTCGCCAATACCGCCCGCCTTGCTGCTCACACCTTCAGAAAGCGGATGCTCCTCCAGATAAGAATTGATATGTCTTGTCACAGGGCTTGTGTCTTCGCTCACAAGGTTTGCGCTTATAGTAACCGTCTTGGCCCTGTCACTATGGTTGATTGCGCTGAGAGTCCTCTGGATATTGAAAGTGCTGATATTCGCAAAGTCAACCATAGTTCCGCCCAGGGATTTTACCTGCATGTTGCTCAGCACGTCAGGAGTCAGAGGCTTATCCGCCAAGTCGCTTACAATGTGAATGTCATAGCGCTTTCCGTCAACATTTATTTTTCCGCAGTCCGCCCCGCTGAACAAAAGGTAGGAAGTAAGTCCAGCCTCAGTACTGGCAATTCCAAGACTGGCCATATAATCCTGAACCACTTGAATCGTAAGATTGTCCGTATCAAACGAAGTATCCACCTGGGCAGAAAGCACGGAAGGGTCCCGTTCAAGCTCCGCCTTTATCCGCGAAGCATCAGACAAAAGTTTGTCCATATCCTCGCACACAAGTGTAAGACCATAACCGCCACCCCCGGAAGCATAACCAAGCAGTTTGTCAAAGCCGCCGTTTTCCATAGTGACAGTCACGTCAGGAATCTCTTTCTGAACAGCCGCCTGCACCAGGGGAATAATCTCCTGAATCGCCCTGCTGCGCTTTGCAACAGGAACTAGCACCACATGGAAATTAGTCATGTTGTTCTTTGCATCACCAACACCAAAACCACCGCCAGAACCAATCGAGTTCACCAGGTTTTCAATTTCAGGAACTTCGCGCCTCATAATAGCTTCGGCCATACGCGCCTTGCGTGAAGTCTGTTCAAGAGTATAATCCTTTGGAAACTCCAGGGTCATGTAAAAATCATTGTTGTCGGTCGAAGGAAGAAAAGCCATACCCAGCGATGAAGAAATCACAAGAGTCACCACAAGCAGCACCACTGAAAGCGAAACCACAAAACCCTTGTTGCCGAGACACCACTCAAGCATCAGCCTGTATTTTTTTTCAAGCCAGGCAATAGCCTTCTGCACAAAGTTCTCCCTGTGGACCTTGGGCTCCCTTGTCATAAGCAGCTTCATAAAGTAAGGGACAAAGACAATCGCAACCAAAAGAGAACCGGCAAGTGCATAGATAAGCGTGATTGCAATCGGCTTAAGAATCATTCCCACAAGTCCATTCAAAAACGCAATCGGGAAAAACACAACTATAGTCGTAAGAGCCGAAGCAATAATAGAAAAAGTCACTTCGCCGCTGCCCCTGATGATACTGGAATCAACGTCCAGCGTCCTTGGAATGTAATAGCGGTACACCTCTTCAATCATAACTATCGAAGCATCGACAATCATACCCAGAGCCGCAACAAGTCCGCTAAGGCTCATCAGGTTTATCGAGATTCCGGAAATCTGCATTCCCAAAAAAGTAAAGAGAAGTGAAAGCGGAATAGAAAGACCGATAATCAAAGTGGCACGGGCATCCATCAAAAACAAAAAGATTATTATCATCGCCATGATGACACCGGAAATACCACTGTTGATAACAGTCCTAAGAGAAGCCATAGTCGTGCGGCTATAGTCAAGAATCATATTGAACTTAACTGCGCCGCCACTGGCCCTGGATTCTTCCCGGAGTATCTTTTTGATTGCGGAATTGATCTTCACAATGTTGCCGTCGGAACGGTTCGTGACTGAAACAAGAATAAGCGGTCTGCCGTCAGCCTCCTCCGTAGCCTCATCGTCAGGATATTCCAGCACAACATCAGCCACATCCTCAAGCCTCACGATGTTGCCCTTGTCGTCGGCACCAACAGTAAGATTCTTCAAATCCTGAATCGAGGCAACAGCCCCCTCGTAACGGATGCTTATACTTTTTCCTTCGTAAATACCGGTCCCAAGAGGCAGCGTGGAAGATGAATTCTCAAGCAGCTGATACACCTGCAGAATGGAAATGCCCTTACCCTGCAGCTCGTCCGCATGAACCTTCACCCCGACGCGCACATTCTTTCCGCCGGAAATACTAACTTCGGCAACCGCCGGCACCTGGTTAATCTTGGGCCGCAAAGTGTTTTCTATATATTCAGTAGTCCGCCCCACATCACCGCCCGCATCAACCGCAAACGTAATGGAAGGAAGCATAGAAGCTCCGCCAACAAGCGCCTGCGGCTGACCCGTAAGTGTGGAAGGCAAGTCATCCAGCAAAGTGGATATCCTGTAGCGGATTTCCTCCAGCTGGTCGTAAGGGTCGCAGCCATCCTGATAAGTCACCGTAATCCAGGAAAGACTGTCCTTGGATTCAGAACTCATGGACTTGTAGTTAGGCAGAGTGACAAAATTATCCTCAAGGATTTTAGTAACATCCTGCTCCACATCCTTTGCACTGGCGCCAGGATAAATAGTGTAGACAATCACGCTCGGAAGATTTATCGGAGCCATAAACTCAATGTTCTGGTTCTGCAGACTGAATGCACCAAAGAACATCAGCACAATCAGGAACATCGTAAGAATGACAGGATGCTTGATAGCAAACTCGGCAGGCGTCTTCATCAGTCCAACCTCACAGTCTGTCCGTCAAACACAGAATTCTGGCCTTCAACAATAAAATCTTTTTCCAGAAATTCCTGACCAATCATAAAAAACTCGGAATCCTCAATCTCCGGCACCAGGGAACAGTGCACAGCCTTGCCATCCTCCAGCACATAGAACGAACCGTCAGTCTTGCGTATGGACTGAGGCATGGCAGGAACCTGTTGATGAGTGTCATACACAAGAGAAACCTTGACAAACATGCCCGGCCTGAACAGAACGTCAGCGGCATTCTCAAGCCTGCATTCCATATTGAAAGTCTTTGACTGAGGATTCACATAAGGATCAACAGGCCCCACCAGAGCAGAGCACACTTCGTCAGATTCTGGCCGTCTTACCAGAACCGTAACATCCGCCTTGTTTCTTTCTATAATACTGTAGTACTTTTCAGGAATCTTCAGATTGACAATCAAGGAATTCAAATCCGCAACAACCGCAAGAGGCTGCCCCTGAGCCGCAGTACTGCCTTTTGCGCTCATCGTGGTAATCACAGTTCCCGAAGACTTTGACCGCACCGTTGCGTAACTCTTCTGCAGAAGCGCCAAATCATACTGAGCCTTGGCAGAATCCCTGGCAGCCTTTGTCTGGTCATAATTCTGCTCCGTGGCATTACCGCCCTGATACAGATTCTGGATACGCTTGAACGAATTCTCGTAAGCCAGATATGCCGCACGCGCCTGAACAACCTGTTGGTCAAACGGCTCGCTGTCAATCCGCGCAATCACATCGCCTTCCCTGACAGACTGTCCCACTTCAACAGGGTAATCGATCACAGTCCCGCTCACCAAGGGAATAACCGGAATCATTGCCTTTGCCTCAATGTAACCGGAGAGTGTCAGAGAACGGCTGATATTCCTCAGCGAAGCCCTCTCGACCTTTACCAGAGGAGCCTGCACCTCAAGCCCCTGAACCTTGTTATGGGCCGCAAAAATCCTGACCAGAACAACAATAAGCAAAGCCATACCAAACAGCACCAAAAACCTTATCACTGTCCCAGCCTTTTTTTTAAGACCGCCTTTTTCCTTTAGAATCTGCTTTTTCTTCATATTATATGCTACCTGTCCCGCGCCTATAGCATACTTAAAACCACACTTATTTGCAAGTTGAAAGCCACCTGAAGCATGGAAATCGCGGCAGAAGTCCGGCCTTGCACAAATCACCAAGGACTGCTATACTTCCCATTCAACGTACAAAAACCAAAAGGAGTGAAAATACACATTTATGAATACTTCCGAAAATAATAAATTAGGTGCAAA
>CAMNHD010000060.1 GCA_946538875.1 uncultured Treponema sp. | reverse complement strand
AGAACTACAGAAAGCGCAGATTTATTCTTGCTTTTAATGATTCGATATTTGCGTGATGGTGGCCGAGCAGCAATTGTTTTACCTGATGGCTCGTTGACCGGCGACGGTGTAAAGCAGAGAATCCGCGAAGAGTTTTTGACTCAGTGTAATGTGCATACAATTGTGCGTTTGCCTAACTCTGTTTTCCAGCCTTATGCTTCGGTTGCTACAAATCTTCTGTTTTTTACTAAAGGCGAACCAACCCGCGAAATCTGGTATTGGGAACATAAGCTGCCAGAAGGTCAGAAATCTTATTCAAAAACAAAGCCAATTCAAAAGAGCGAGTTTTCGTCACTTCTTGCGTGGTGGAATAATCGTGCAGAAGGTGAACAGTCCTGGCGTGTTCCTGTAGAAAAGATTGCTGAAAGCGGATGGAATCTTGACATTAAAAATCCCTTTATAAAAGAAGAGGAAGTTACTCATACTACCGCAGAACTGCTGAATATGCTTAGTTCGTCTTTTAAGAAAAGCGATGAGCTGATTAAAGAGTTGAAGAAGGTGCTGAAGTAAAATAAGTTTAAATATATGCAAGTGCCCCAACTTGCATTACAATTTAAAATACCTCATAATCAAATATGGAAAACATATCTTTAATCCTTTCGGACTTAGACGGAACTCTCTTCCGCAACGACAAATCAATTTCAGATTTTACAAAAGAGATGATTGCGCGTGTGCAGCAGGTAGGAATTCTTTTTGGCATTTCGACTGCACGTGCAAGAGTTAATGCTGTAAACTTTCTTGACGGCATCAAGCCTGATGTTTTTATTTCAAACGGTGGCGGGCTTGTTATGTACGGTTCAAAAAAGATTTACAGCTGCGAGTTTACGCCGGAGGAGACTCGTTCCATTATTGATGCTGCCTTTGACTTTTGCGGCAGGCCGGGTGATGGGCTTAACAAGCCTGTGACGATTTCCATCGACAACGAAAAAGGGCTTTACTGTAATTCAAGCAAAGAGCTTGGCGATAAGTTCTGGACATTCTCCGATTTTAAAGATTTTAACGAAAGCTGCATGAAGATGTGCATCGAAACTCAGGACAGAGAAAAAGTTGCGAAGATTGCATCTGTAATCGGCGAGGATAAAGTTGAGTATCTGCCCTTTTCTGATATTCCCTGGTACAAATTAAGTAAGCGGGGTGCAACAAAAGAAAAGGCTATCGAAGCCCTGTGCAAAAGTCTTAATATTTTTGGCTCAATCATAAATTTTGTGCGATTTTCGGTTTCTCGGACGTAAGGTTTAAAAAATTTTCAGGGCAGCAGGAATCTTTGGTTCAGGGGGACTGTTGACTGCCGCAATTCAAGGGGCTTAGAGCCTGACCGGGATTTCTTTGCTGACGCTCAGGCTGTCCGGGCTGACGGAACATTCTAAGGCCAAGACTTCCACACCTGCCTCTTTTGCTTTGAGAAGTGCGTCGGCAAAGTCTGCATGGGTCTGGCGGTTGGGGGTAAAATATAAGGCCCCCTGCAGCTGGACGATGATGAGTATCATACATTCGTAAGTGCCGCTTTTGTGGAGGGCGGTAAGTTCCTGAACATGCTTGAGGCCGCGCTCTGTTGGTGCGTCGGGGAAAAGAACGATGCCGTCCTGCTCCAAAGTGCAGCCTTTTACTTCGATGAGCATTTTGTGAACTGAACTGTCGGCTGCCTGGTAGTCCACAAAAAAATCGAAGCGGGAGTCTCCCAAGGTGAACTCCGGCTTTAGGCTGAGAATTTTGTGGAAGCGTTTCTTGTCTGAGCGAATCCATTCTGCTGCCACCTTGTTGGGGGCCTGGCTGTCCATATTGACGAGGATGGTTTGCTTTTTGTTCTGCCTTTCAATTTGTTTTTCCACTGCGACCAAATCATATTTTGTTCGCCTTGCAGGATTGTCGCTTTCCTGCAGGTAAACATTTGCCTTTGGAAGAAGAAGCTCCTTGCAGCGGCCTGTGTTTTTTACATGGACACTTTCTTCCCTGCCGTCAAGAAGCACCTTTGCGATAAAGCGGTTGGGGCGGGAAAGAAAAAGAGCCTTTCTGATTTTGTCGTAGCGCATTTTTTGCTGTCTTAGGGCCAGAGGTCTTTAGCCAGTTCCTCCGGGCTGATTTCCGTATATTCCCTTACAATTTCCCTGAACCGTTCGTTGACTGCCTGCTTGTTGCCTGAGTCGTCGGGATTTTTCTTGCAGGGGATGACTGCGGAAACACAGGTGTCCTGATATTTTGTGCCGCTGTAGGTGCTGCTGATTGTCATGCGGACTCTTGTGGTCTTTTGGGGAAATTCTATGTAGTTGAAATAGACCTGGTCTTCAAAGTGAACGCTCCAGCTTTTGCCGCTTGCAAGGTCTGTCATGGTCACGTCCTTGAGCCTGGCATTTTCCTTGTAGAGCTTGAGTTTGTTAAGGTCGGTGTAGCCGTTCAGCACTGACATGCCTTCCATTTCTTCCGTAAACTCAATGTCTATGTATTCGCCGATTCCGTTTCCCTCTGCCCCTTCCACCCAAGGGATGTGGGAATAGTTCCACCAGTAGGGGTGGCAGCGGCAGCCGATTTCAAAACAGCGGCCAAGGTTTGCAGGCTTGTATTCAATTTTTCTTCCGCCAAGAGTTTCGGAATAATATGAGCTTGCAGAAATGTTTTTAAAATAATAGTCGTGGTACTTTCCCTGAACATTCTCTTCTTCGTCATCGGAATAGCTGAGCTTTCCGTCATTTTTAAAGTTTGTAAAGTACTGGTGAATCTGCTTTCCGAGAATGAAAAGATACTGCTGGTTTTCTTCCTTGCCCCACTTGAATTTTACAAAGCCGTCCTTGTCTGCTGCCATTGCGCTCCTGGGGTAGGCTGCAAAGTGACGGGTGTAGGAGTTGACCAGATAAATTGTGCTGTCGTTGTAGAAGAGTTCACTCTCACCTTCTTCTCCGATGGAAAGATAGTCCATGTCTGTGGGGTATTGTGAATAATCCACTTCGCTGACTTTTATGTAGCCGTCTTCCAGTCCGCTCTTTAGGATAAAGTCGTTGTATTCCTGTGACTTTGAATTTTCCCAAGGTTCAATGTCTGCACCAAAAATCCAGAAGCCCTCTTCTCCCCTGAAGGGCTTTACGTAATACCACCAGTCGCTTGTGCCGCCGACTTTTGATTTTTTTTCTGTCCTTGCTTTTATGGGAAGGGTAACTCCGTGGTACCAGCTTTCGCTTCGCTCAGTTTTCAGCACTGTCACTTTTTTGTCGGCAGAATAGTAGCTCCAGTTTGGGGGAACCATGCTGCGCCTGGGGCTTTTTTCATCAGGCTCCTCGTAGGCAACGGCCCTGCTTTTTGGCGTGAAGTTTTTTTCATCTATATATATTGCGTCGTAGACTTTGCCTTTGCTTTTTACTCTTGTTTTGTCTCCTTCGGAAAGTATTTGTGAATAGGCCTGGTGAAAAAAAGCGCTGTCCTTGTAGACAAAGGCTCCTTTTGCTTCCAGCTCGGTATAGTCTGGCTCGTAGCGCAAGATGCAGTCTTTTCCATCTGGAAACATGTATTCCAGTTCTTCCTGTTTTTTTTCGTCTGGGCCGTCGCATTTGGCAAAATCTATTTTTTCTTTTTCCGGTGCTTCCAGGACTATGTAAATTTTTTTTCCGTCTTTGCTTTCGGCATAATGACTGTTTCCTGTGGCAAAGGGGCTGCCGCTTCCGATGAACATGGAGTAACGGGGGCTTTTCGTTTCCATGCTGTTAAGTTGAAAATATATTTTTTTGTCCGTGCTTTGCCAGTATGTTGAATAGATGCTGTAGCCATTTTTGTTTGTGGGGAAGCTTTTGTATTCAAACTGGGGACTTTCCTTTTCTTTGCAGCCAAAAAAGAATGTTGCGGCTAAGCATAAAACTAGGAAGGATAATAGAAGGAATTTTTTACTTTTCATTTGCACCTCGCTTTTGCTTAGAGTTTAAATAATAAGTGAAGAAAAATCTAGTGCGAGGTCTTTTACTGCAAGGGTTTCCCGCAAATGGGAGGGCAGCAAAGCTTCAGGAGGCTCGTTGCCTGCCGCTCTCCCGGGAATTCTTTCAGGAGTTTTGCAAAACGTATTTTCTGAATAAGACTATCGGGTCATGCGTCTGCAAACTCTGCAAATGCCCTATAATGTCCTTTGCAAAAAGGCCTGGGTTTCTTCCAAAGTTGGCAAAGCTGGGATTGCTCCCCTGCGGGTAACACAAATGGATGCCACTGCATTTGCAAAGGCCAAGTCTTTTTCCAAGTCTTCCCTGCTGAATGCAAAGGGCTCCTCCCTTCTGGTAAGCCGGTAGAGAAGGCCTCCGTTAAAAGAGTCACCTGCTCCCGTTGTGTCCGCAACCTGCACTTTCTTTGTGCCCACATTCCCTTTCATTATGCTGCCGTCAATTTTTCTGCAGGCATAAAAAACACCCTGTGCTCCCAATGTAATCAGCACAAGCCTTGGCCCTTCCCTGAGAATTGTTTCTGCGCCCTCATCAGGACTGCTGCCATAAAGAAGGGCAAGTTCTTCTTCCGAGATTTTTACCAGGTCGGCGTGTTTCAGCATGGACTTTATCAGTGGCAGGGCATCGCTTCTATTTTTCCAAAGGGCTTCCCTGTAGTTGGGGTCGTAGGAAACAAAGCCCCCTGCTTTTTTTACAATGGAGACAGCGGTTTCCGTTGCAGACTTTGCCGGTTCGTCGGTAAGGGAAAGGGAACCTATGTGGAGGAATTTTGTGTTTTGCAGAATGTCAAGATTCAAGTCTTCCGGGGAAAGCTGTGTGTCTGCCCCTGGGTTCCTGCAAAAAGAAAAATGTCTCTCTCCCCTTTCGTCAAGGCTTACGAAGGCAAGGGTTGTGTGCTGACTGGCTGTGCTGCAAAGCCCACTGGTGTTTATTTCCAAAGATTCAAGGCAGGCCTTGAGGTCTTTGCCAAAGGAGTCTTCGCCGGTCATTCCGATAAAGGCGCTTTTTCCCCCAAGCTTGGCAAGGGCGGCTGCACAGTTTGCAGGTGCTCCACCCGGGTTTTCTTCAAAGAGATTTTTGCCATCGGCAGATTTTCCTGCGTAAGTAAAGTCAATGAGGATTTCCCCCAAGGCGGCAAGGTCAATTTTTTTTTCCATAGTAACTAGTCTCCCGTGGATTCACGGTACACCAGAGTGCTTTCTACATAGACAGTTCTGAAGCTGGCTTCAGGATTTTTCAGCCTGGAAAGAATCATGCTTATGGCAGCCTTTCCCATGTCCCGGGCGTGGATGTGGATTGTGGTGAGGGCCGGTGTTATGATTTTTGATTCCGGCGCATCATCAAAGCCGCAGAGAAACACGTCTTTTGGGGAAGAGACTCCAAGCTTCTTTAAAACCTGAATTACATCCATGGCCACAAAATCATTTGCGCAGAGAATGACGGAGGGAAAACTTTTCCACTTTCCCATTTCTTTTTCCAAATAGGCGATGTATTCATCATGGGAAGGATAGCTCTTTCCGTCGGACGAATGTGTAAGGCACCAGTCTTCGTTAAAAGGAAGACCGAAGAGCCTCAGTGCTCCCATGTAGGCTTCATACCTTTCGTAAAAAGACATACAGTGCATGGCCTCGCCGACAAAACCTATTTCCTTTTTGCCACGGTTTTTCATCTCCTGGACAAAGTGATAGATGCCGCTTCTGTTTCCCATCAAAAGCAGGTCTGCTTCCAGCGGCTTTTCGTCGAATGTCACCGCGGAGTCAATGAAGACCAGGGGAATGTCCAGGGAGCAGAGCATCTGGCTGTAGGGCTTGTCGAACATTTCCACGCAGAAGATTCCTGCTGCCCGCCTGATGTCAAAGTTGGCGGGAAGACGGCAGGCTTCTTTTTCCTGAGGAAGCACCCTGTACATGGCAAAGCCGTAGCCCAGCCTTGACGCTTCAAGCTGCATCTCGTCCAGCATCCTTGTGGAGAAGTGGGAGCCTCCCAAAGCGCCTCCTGTCAGGAGAACCAGTTCCTTGGGAGAGTCTGCATCTGTATTTTCATCTCTTGCGGAAGAAGGCAGGGAGAAGAGTTTGTAGCCCATCTCCTGAGCCTTCCTGATTATGGAGTCCCGGGTTGAATCTGCTATGATTCCAGTTCCGTTTATGGCTTTGGAAACTGTGTTCCGGGAAAGCCCCATTTCGTTCGCAATGTCTTGTAGTGTTACTTTTCTTGGCATACCTTAAATGTAATACACAATAAAAATTGTGTCAAATGCACAATAATTTTTTTTGCATTTTATTCCGGCACTTTGACGGTCAGATTTTCAAAAGTTGCCTCTGAACCTGCCGCAAAGAGGGCGATGTGTGCTCCGTTTATTGACTTGTAGATTCGGTTGCTCAGAACTTTTGCATTGTCAATGTAGAGCACAACAATCTCGTTTTCTGCCACCAGCGTGATATGGTGTTTTGTCCCCGGCTTAAAGTCGAATTTTGTCTTGGCGTAAGGTTCGGAAGAAAAGATGTTTTCAAAGCCGCCCAGCTTGTAGCCTTCGTAATGGATATACCCCTTCTTTGCGTTAAGGGTGAGGGCGCTGTAGCTTTTAAATCCCTTCTTGGGATTTCCGAATGCAAAGCCCGCCATTCCGTCCTGGCCGATCGTAACGTCACACTCAAGGAGCATGGAAGCTTCCCTTACACCCAGGTCAAGGGCCGCAAATCCTTTTTTCTGGGCAGACAGTTTGTATTTGCCGCCTGCTGCTTCAACGTCACCTTCGCTTAGGCCTGTAAGCACTTCCTTTGTTGCCGGGAAATGGTCCACAATGCTTTCTGGCATCCTTACACCCAGAGAACCGTCTTCGTGCTGGACAAGCTGATGGATGAGCATGTTTCCTGCCCACTGATATTTTCCGCTGTCATAGCCCTTGTCCTCTGAGCGGCCCAGCCATCCGCAGAGGTAGCGTTTGCCATTAAGCTCAGCAGTTTTTGCAGCATAGAAGATAAAGTTTGTTCCGTCAAGAACGTTGTCTTTTGGTGCTGTAAAGGGGCCGTTCAGAGTCTTGCCGACAGCATAGTAGGTAACGCAGTCCCAGCTGTAGAAAAGGTAGTAGTGGTCTCCCATCTTGAACAAATCAGGGCACTCCAGCATGTACTGTTTGTGGGGGGCGTAAAGCGGACCTTTGAATGTCCAGTGGGTAAGGTCGTCCGACGTGAACTTTGCAACGATACCGCCGTTTGCCTCTTCCCTTGTGGCAACCAGAAGCCAGTAACAGTCGTCGTAATCGCTCCAAAGAACCTGGGGGTCGCGGAAGTCATTGTTGGAATATCCTTCGGGTGCATAAAGAACTTCGCCAAAGTGTTTTTCCCATGTGATTGCATCGCGGCTGGTGGCGTGGAGCACACATTCCCTGGGCTTACCCTGGGCTGCAAAGCTGTCGTTGTGTCCTGTGTAGAAGCAGTGGTAAAGTCCGTCCTTTGCCTTGATGATTGAGCCTGTTCCTATGGCCACATCCGGTTCGTTGGCTGTACCGCAGGGAACAGCAAGTCCCTGGTCTTCATATTGAAAGAAATTGCTTGTTTCAAATTTGTGGATGGGATGAAAGGCCTGAATGTTGTGATCCGTTTCATACAAATAGTAGAGTTCAAGTTTGCCGTTATTTTCAATCGGCATTACGTCGGCAACGTAAGCGTCGTCCGGCGTAGGGTAAAGTTCATAGTCAACTGCTTTCCATGATTCCATAGAAGCTCCTTCAGTCAAGCTTGCGCAGCCAGAAAAGATGGTCA
>CAMNHD010000059.1 GCA_946538875.1 uncultured Treponema sp. | reverse complement strand
CTACTATGGAAGCAGCTGTGCCCGCCCAAAGGTTGCATATTGGGCAAGCGAAACTGCTATAGCCTCAGCAGAGGAGTTAAACGGAGCTGTAGAAGAAGCTGCAACAGGTAACTGGGAAGTAAGCGTTATTCCAAGTTCAAGTAAAATTTCTATAGATCACATAAATGTTGGTGTATGGAAAGATTCTTCGGGAAATCTTACTTATTCTACAACAGATGGAAATATTCCTAATGGAAAAACTCCTGGAACAACAGGTGCTAACGTTGGTAAACCAAATGCTGGAACTTCAAATGGTATGATTTACGGTAACGGTTCAAAAAATCCAATTCTAGGTTATGCCATAACTAAAGGCTCAGGAGGCTACATCGAAACCGCCCAGATGCGCCAGTAAAAACACAAGTGCATAAAAAAAAAGGGGCTGTCTTAAAAATACAAGTTTCGGTGGTTGAGCCTGTCGAAACCACCATATTTTGTGTACATGGTCATTTCGAGAGCCTCAATGACCGTAGCCAATTATCTTATTGGACAGTCCTTTTTTTACAAAACCTGATTAGAACGCGCCGTTCTCGTTAGTAGCCCAAAGCATAAATGCAAGTTAAATGTGCTGGAGGTAATAGGTTTTCATTAAGCCCTTACCCTTAACTTCCACTTCTACAGGACTTCCGTAAGAAAAATAATCTTTTGTCTGTTCAAAGGTATTTTCACTCACATGAATTTTCAGGGCCTCTCCGGTACTTTCCATGCGGCTTGCCACATTCACAGTGTCGCCCCAGACATCATAAATAAACTTGCTTTTTCCAATAACGCCCGCCACAAGATCACCAGAGTTTATTCCAATGCGCAGAAGGATGTTTAAATTATTCTCTGCATTAAAAGTTTCCACATCTTTTAAGAGCCCCTGTGCAAAAGAAATCATCTTACGGCAGGCATCTTCATCTGAGTTTTCAGAAAGACCTGTTGCGGCCATGTAGGCATCTCCAATCGTTTTTATTTTTTCAATGCCTTCATTTTTTGCCCTTTCGTCAAACATGGAAATCATTTTATTCAGCATGGAAACAACATCTTCTGCTTTCATGCTGCTGCTTAATTTTGTAAAGCCTACAATGTCAGTGAATAAAACTGTTGCATTCGGATATTTTTTTGCAATGATTCTGTCCGGATGAGCGGTAAGTTCCGCCGCAATATTTTCAGGGAGAATATTTAAGAGTAAACTTTCGGAGCGTTCTTTTTCCTGCGAGAGTTCCCTTGTTCTCTCCTCCACTTTCTTTTCAAGTTCAATGCTGTTTTTTTCATCATGCTGATTTTTTCTTCCTGCATGCCTTTTATGCGGATGATATTCTGCACCATGCTCTCTGTCATTCTTGAAAAAGAAATGTAAAGGTTTTCTACTTCGTCACTGGTAGAAACATTCAGCTCTTTAATTTTTTCTACGCACGCCTTCATGCCTTCTACATTTCCATTCTGCTCCATAAAGGAAATTGCATTGGAAGACATTCCGTTTAGCGGCTTAACAAGAAGTTTTGTAGAAATCCATATTCCAAAACCAACGGTCAGTATAACTGCAATCAGAGAAAGAACAATTGTTCTGAACAAAAAAGTCATGCGGTACTGTTTTAACAGATCCATTGAAATATCTATTCCAATATAGCAGACACATTTTCCATTTGAATCAAACAGGGGATGATAGTAGGTTAAAAGCCAGCCGTACTGATCATTTGACTCTAAGGGTTCAATTTCTTTTCCTGCAAGAAGTTCATCAATGAGCGGAAGAAAAGTCGGATCAAATTCAATAATCTCATTCACCTGATAGTCACCGGCTTCTTCATCAGTATCAAAGATAATATGACATCCGTCTTCTTTTATCTGATACACATAAAGATATTTAATGTCAGGAATACTTTTCTGAAGGGATTTTAAATAAACAAATGTTTCCTGGTAACCGGGAACATCTTTGCCCTGTGCAAGATAAGTTTCTATGGAATCAGCCTGAATGGAATTAGCCGCAAGAAGTGCAACTCCTTTTGCAGTCTTTAAATGCTCTGCCCTTGTGTGATTGGAAAAAAGATTAAGCGCAACAAAGGAAATTGAAAAAGTAAGAATACCTGCTGCAAGAATAAGCAAAAAAGAAATTCTCACGCGAAGAGAATGTATGCCTCTTGTTTTTATTGCTTCTCTGATGTCCGAATGAATTTGATTCATAAATCCTGCCTGCTTTTATTGTAGCATATTTTTTCTGAATTGCAAAAAATTCTTTCACTGGAGAATACAATACTTACCTTGATAAGTTTTTTTCCGCTTACTAAAAATCTATCTGCATAACCGTTTGAGTCTATCTGCGCAAGGGCTTCGTTTGCTACTGTTTCAAAATCACGGCCTCTGTCCATTTTGAGTTCAAAGATAAATACACTTGTCTTTGTAGCGGCAACAACATCACTTCTGCCAGAAACTGACTGAAGTTCACTTTCTGAAATTCCGCAGAGTGCATTGTAATCTCGACTCATGCTGATGTCATCATTGGTTGCATAAGAACCACCACCAAAACTGATTTTTATGACAGGATACTCTTTCCACTCCGTTTCCAGATTTTCTATAGCAAGAGCACTAAAAAGTTCTTTTTTTCCAAATCGACGGGGGCGGCTTAAAAAATAGGGCGTACTTGATTTTTGGAGGCTGCTATGAGTAGGTATGAAATTCTGGATTTGTTGCTCTCAGCAATTCAGATATTGATTACTATTATTCTGCACCTCTTCCACAGACGGAATAAAGGTAGAGAATAAAAAATAGCCCGCCAGTGTCACAACCACTAGGCGGGCATTGTCCGTAAGGACATTACTCAATTCTGGAGGCAAGACGCTAGGTTGCGAATGCCTTCTTCATTTAATATAGCACACCTTGTCTAAAATGGCAAGGCGTGGTTTTAATTTGCCTTCGGTTGAGACCTACTCAGAACGCCGCTTACCGAACTCTAGGTTTGTTCCAAGGTAACCGACTACTGGGCTTCCGCTTGAGTCGAAGTCGAGACAGACCTGCCTGAACTATAGACTTTTATCTTGACTACTTGTCATTTATAACCTATATTATAAACAGGTATTCGCAATCAACTGGCGGTCTTGCCTCCAAAATTCGACTGTCCTGGAAACAGGGCAGATTACTTGATTTTGGAGGTAGCAAATGAGCAGGTATGAAACACTGATGCTGGCTTTAGCCGTCATTCAGCTTATCATTAACTTAATTTCGCTCCTCTTCCGAAGACGGAAAGATAAGAACGAATAAAAAAATAGCCCGCCAAGTGTTAGGTCCACTGTAGGCGGGCTTTGAATCTTAACGGATTCAAAAAACTCTAAGTGAGGCAAGACGCTTAGGTTGCGGATGCCTTCTTCATTTAATATAGCACACCTTGTCTTAAATGGCAAGGCTTGTTTTGAGCTTACTCAGAACGCTGCTTACCGAACTCGAGGTTTGTTCCGATGTAACCGACTACTGGATTTCCGCTTGTGCATAGAACTCCCATCTTGACCACTTGTCATTTATCACTTATATTACAAATAGGTATTCGCAATCAATTGGCGGTCTTGCCTCCAAATTCGGACTCTCTGCTTGCAGGGAGATTTCTTGATTTTGGAGGTAGCTGTGAGTTTGTATGAAATTCTGATGCTGGCTTTAGCCGTCATTCAGCTTATCATCGACATTATCACGCTCCTTCTCCGCAGACGGAATAAGGAAAACGAATAAAAAAATAGCCCGCCAAGTGTTAGGTCCACTGTAGGCGGGCAACGTCTAGGTAACTAGACAACGCAAACGGAGGCAAGACGCTTAGGTTGCGGATGCCTTCTTCATTTAATATAGCACACCTTGTCTTAAATGGCAAGGCGTGTTTTGAGCTTACTCAGTACGCTGCTTACCGAACCCGAGGTTTGTTTCAAGGTAGCCGACAACCGGATTTCCGCTTGAACATAGAACTCTTATCTTGACTACTTGTCATTTATCACCTATATTACAAATAGGCATTCACAACTGAATGGCGGTCTTGCTTCCGAAATTTGACTGTCCTGCAAACGGGCAGATTTCTGATTTTGGAGGCTGCTATGAATATGTATGAAATTCTGAGTTTGCTTTTACAGCTTGCTCAAATTATCATCACTATTATTCTGCACCTCTTCCACAGACGGAATACTGGTAACGAATAAAAAAATAGCCCGCCAAGTGTTCGCACCACTAGACGGGCATTCGTCTTAACGACGGATTACTGATTCTGGAGGCAAGACGCTACAGTTGTGGATGCCTTCTTCATTTAATATAGCACACCTTGTCTTAAATGGCAAGGCGTGTGTCCGTTACAATTTAGGAATCAGTCCTTAAAATGTGCACTTCATACTTGGCGGAGCTATTTTTTTGTTCTGGGGGGAAAAAATCCCCTTGCAAAAACACAAGGGGACGATTACTAAGTTAAACAGTGTTTATCATTCAGACAGCAACTCTGCCTGTTCAAGTTTAGACGCAGTGTACCCCACGACAATATTACCTGTATTGCCGGTACCGTTTGTCTCAGTGTAGGTGTTATCCTGGGTCGGAGCATTTGCAGAAACTACGACTACAGTTTCCCATTTTCCAGTGTACTCAGAGTCTGTATTTGCACCAGCTTCAATATTTTCTACCGTTGTAAGTGGCCATGAAGTACGGAGTGCATACTTTGTACCACCATAAGAAATTGAGTAACTGGTAATAACAGGACGAACATCATCCGTTTCAAACTGTTTGAGCGTAATACTGTTGTACATACCGTTTGTAAAGAGTGTGTCTACAAGAACTTTCTTTGTAACTGAAAGACCTGTAACATTACTTACAGCAGTATCTCCTGTTCCAGTTGTAGTAATTGTTGGAGTAACAAGTGCATACTTTAAGTAAGAACCTGTTGAGTCATAATATGCAAGGTGAATACGGCCGCTTGCGTCTGTCTTCATTGTTACATACTGACCGGCTGCCTCCGAGTCAATTGTTACAGCATCTTGCCATGTGTATGTCCAGTTGTCGTAGTAACCTGCTGCAGGTTTGTTAAGGTATCTGATTTTTAAACCACCCTCAACTTCGTCATAGTAAGCAATGTAAACAACATTATTCATTACGGAATCGTATGCCATGTCGAAGTATGTAGAATCTGCCTTGCCGGAAGTAATTTCCTCACGACCGGCAGGAGTGTCAAGACCGACATTCGCACCATCACTAAATCCAGTTACATATGAATAATTATGCTCAGAATAACGACCAATATCTGACCATGAATTTGCAGTATAATTATTACCGTTTTTAGTATATGTTAATGCGAAATTCTTCTGAGAAATACCAGTTCCTTCATGGAAACGATAGAATACAATTGATCTTGATGTCTCTGATTTATCAAAATAAGCAACCATATTCAAAGTATCTGTAGCATCTCCTGATACAAGCATTTTAAAATTCTCATAGCGTTTCATAACGGAATCGCTATAAGAGTATTCCTGTGTATTTCCTCCAAATGAGAGGTTACCTAATCCCAAACGTGCAGTACCATATGCCGTTGTACCAGTTTCAGTATAGTCTGTATATTGTGTCCCTGTCCAGCCGGTACTTCGCGTTGCTTGTCGTCCAGTTGTCAAATTCCAGTTAGGTGCCCAAACACTTCTTGCAAACTTTTTACCCCACTGAGCAGATCCATATGCCTGATATGTTGTTCCGCCTGAACTCCAGTTCATATTATGTAAGAAAATCCAAGAAGGAACTCCGACAGAGTTGTAAGCAAAGTTTCCTCCATAAATTGAACCTGCCCAGGAATATGTTAATAAGGTATTATCAGCATACAAATACTGATTGTTACCAGCATAGAACCACATCATTGCACCTGTCTTAGCGCCCTGATTATTGATAACCGGTTTCATTACCGCTTCGCTGCCGCTGTAATTTGTCGTTGTGGTATCCCACATGTAGATATAGCGGTTGTCAGTGTGATTCGGAGCAAACTGAGATGCTTCTTTATTATATTCAGCATCGTTATTATTCACGTTGTTCAAGGTGTCAATTGAATTATTAGTTACTTTAATTGGACCCGATTTTGTGAGTAATGACTTTTTCACTGTAAGGGTATCACTAGAAGCAACAGTGGTTTTAGAAGTGTCTGACAAATAGACAGTGCCGCCTGTCAGGTTGAATCCTTTTACAGTTATAGTTGAGCTTGTTTTTGCAGTTGCATCATCCTTTGCATCAATACTAGCAACATAAGCGCCGCTTGCTGAGCGACGGAGATATTTCTTTGTTCCAGTATCCATGTCTGCACCGGTAGAAATGTCCGTAACATAAGGCACCACATCCATCTTGTAATAAGCGCCCTTATTGGTAGTTAGACTTCCATCGTCTTCGCGGGTTACGCTGGTGTTGGAAGCGGAGGTCCATGAAGCGGGTGCATTTTCGGTTTCGTTTGGTGTGTAAGTGAGTGTGCTTCCGCTGGCGGAAACGAGACCCTTGTCGCTTGCGTTGGCGGTGACTTTTACATCGGTGGCGGCAACACCTGAAATTTTTGCGGTGTTAATGTAGAGCCACCACTGGGCAGTGTGTCCTGTGTCGTTATCAAAGCTCAAGGTCTTTACCCTTGCCACATAGCCTGAATCAGGAATAGAGGTGACAGGATTATTTTCATCGTAGGCGTTATCCCATTTGCCATTGACTGCATCGTAGGTTCCAAGAGTGATTGAATCACTTAAGCCGGGAACTGCGAGAGTGAGGGTTTTGAGCACCTGGTTGTCGTTTGCAGTACCAGTGAGAACAATCATACCGGAGACTTTGGGGTCATTGTCGTAAAGACCGCTTGTCTTTGCATTGGCAACATTAAAGGTTCCGCTAGGTAAGTCTTCGCCAAGTTCAATGTGTCCGTTTGCAGTGCTGTTGGCAAAGAGGCTGTTGTCTGTCTTTCCATTCCAGTAGAAGGGATTGATTGTGATTGTTGGTGCAGTGCTGTCGCGGAGGGCAACATCCATCCACAGGTTGATTGTTGCACTCTGACTGTTTGTTCCGGCAGTGAGGCCTTCCGTGTTATCCCAGAGAACAAAGCTGAACTTTCTGTGCTGACCGTCAGTGATGTTCTTGTTGAGCATTGTGGCAACATCCATGGTAATGTCAGAAAGGTTTGTGCGCACAGTGTCACCGCTTGAATGGGCATCACTTAACTTAACTAAAGTTTTATCAAAAGCAATGGAAGTTCCGCTTGCGTCAGTTACACTGTAGTTGTAAGAAATACCTTGGTTACCGCCAACAATTTCAGGTACAAGGCGGAGTGCACCCTTAACGGTAAGTTTAGATTCAGTTTTGCTTCCTACAGTAAGCTCGTCAATCTTTGTGTAACCATCATCATCGTAACCTGCGGCAACATTTTTACCGCTGACAGTACGTGTTCCGTAGATTCCGCTGAATCCCGTAAGCAGCTCGTCATCTGAAACAGTGCCGTTGCCGTCGGTGTCCATTCCAAACTGAACGCCTGCAATGCGGGGCTGGTTATTGCTTACAGTTGCATTGTATGAGTCAGTAGCAATATTTCCTGCCTTATCGTAGGCAACAAAGTGTACGGTAATTGCACCGTCAAGAATGAGGCTTGAGTCAATGCCTGCTTCCCAAGACCAGATTTGTCCTGCTTTGTTTACAGATTCAAGCATCTGGTCGCCGTCATCACTTGTGGTAACGGGGAGGCTGTTTACTTTG
>CAMNHD010000058.1 GCA_946538875.1 uncultured Treponema sp. | reverse complement strand
AAGACTGGGAACGCCTCGCTGCCATGCCCCGTCAGGCAGAGTGGGAGGCCTATGTGGCCAAGGCGCAAGGCGCAGACCCCTCTCTCCCCAGCCACAAGAAGTGGCGCATGATGGAAAAGATTTTTGAAGGAGACAATTTCCGCGGCTACCGCACGGTGGACTCTGTGCCGGTTTTCAGACAGTCATGCGGATGCCTCAAGCCGTTCCAGACGCACTGCCTTATGCCGGACTCCCGGGGCGAACTTCATCCGACAGAACGTGAAGACGCCGCAACAGGTGTGAGCGAATGGTGCCTGAAAAGCTCTCAGTTCATACAGATGATTCACCTGTACACCGAGATGCAGACCGACATGACGCTCAACCAGTACCGTTTCTACATCAACAGCAACCTGATGTCCATGGGAATCCTTTCCGGGGCGGTGATACTCTATGAGCATCCGGTGGAGACAGACGTCTACGACTACTTTACCCTGCCGTCAAAGGCCCTGGTCTACACAGCATTTGACAGCGCAAGCGGCTACTGGCTCGGCTCAGAACAAAAGCCCATAAAGTTCAACCCACGGGAAACCATGATTCCGGACGGAATCTTCCTCAACATGCACAGAATGCACACGGTGGCCCTGTTCCGCGGAAGGATACTTTACGGCTACATAATATTCAGACCCGGGGAATACGATGTGGCGGTCTATTCCATGCTCTGCAAGATGTTCGCAAGCTCACTGGCCTCCGCCTATGAAGTGACCCGTGCGCAGAAAGAAAAACTGGAACTGGAAAAGGAATTCGACGTAGCCACAGTCATCTCTGTCACTGACGAGCTTACAGGGCTCCTGAACAGACGCGGCGTGATAACCATGGGGCAGAAGGCACTGGATCTGGCCCAGGCCAACCCGCATCAGGGAATGGTGCTTTACGGGGACCTGGACGGACTCAAGAAAATCAACGACACTTACGGACACGCAAGCGGTGACCTTGCCATCAAGACAGAAGCGCAGCTGCTGCGCAAAGTGTTCCGCTCCACAGACATAATCGGGCGCTACGGTGGGGACGAATTCGTGATAATAGCACCGGGTCTGGGAGAAAAAAAACTCAGGACATTCCGTGAACGTCTTGACGAGCTGTGCGCTGAATGGAACAAAAATTCCGGAGAAAAGTTCTCACTTTCCATCTCGCTTGGCTGGGTAAGCTTTTACCCCGATAAAAAACTGGATATCAAGGAACTGCTTAACCAGGCCGACAACTCCCTTTACGAAGAAAAACGCAGGAAGCACGCCTCAAAGCAGGTTGACACCCAGGGTAAACAAGGCTGAATCAGGCGAATCAGGTTAAACGGGCAGAACTTCGGCAATCTCGGGCACACCGGGAAGAGGTTTTATCCTTGTGACGGCAAATACCCCCGCCGAAGACAGTGACAAAAACAAGAGCACGAACAGGGCTTTTGCCCCATCGCCGGCAGTTTTGCCAAAGAACCCCATGATTGGTCCCGCGCAGAAATACCCCGCAACGGCACACAAAAACGGCAGAATCAGAGAAATAAATCCCTGAATCCCCTGCATTTTCCGCGATGCGCAGAGACGGACAGCAGAGCCGACCTTGAGAGGCAGGTCACGGGGATTCTTTACGGCAAAGGCAGTCCCCCTCCTGGCACAGCCCGCAGAACAGGTAGCGCAGTCAGACTTAAGCAGAGGAAGCACCATGATTTCGCCGCCATCAACAGAAACAACAAGGGCTCGGTCAGTCATCACTTGGGCTCCAGATCCTTCATCCGCTTGTTGCATTCGGCCATACCCATAGGATTGCCCATCTCCTCGTAAGTGTCACGGAGATTGTACAGGGCATCATAGTAATAGGGGTCAATCGTTATGGCATGCTCAAAAGCCTCGCAGGCAGAACCATAGTCCCGCTGGTTAAAGTAAAGCACACCGATAGTGTTCCAGATGTGGCTGTTATAGATATTCTCCTCAAGACAAAGAGTGCACCAGTACATAGCCTCGTCATTGTCACCCATGCTGAAGCACAGTGCCGCAAGAGACTCCAGCACCCCTTCGTCATCCGGATTGATTTCAGCCGCCTTTTCCATAGCGAAACGAGCATCCTCAAGTTTTCCTGCATCCCGGTACGTCACGCCCAGATTGAACCAGAGCAGATAGTTCTGCCGCTCAATCGAGATAGCCCGCTTAAAACAAGCAATCGCTTCCTTGAATTCACCCTGCTGAGCAAGAATAATGGCCTGATTGTTGAGTTTTTCACTACTTTCCAGCATAATCTACCTCCCGCCACAGAATCACACACAGAGCCCTGACGGAATCATTGAAGTGAACAGTCTGGTAACTGCCCCAGCCGCCTCGCTGCCAGGAAACAGCTCCTCCAGAGCACTGCAGCCATCCTGTATACAGGAGACCCCGCGCTCAAGAGCATTCTTAATCTGTCCGGAGTCATGCAGAAGTCCTATCGCCCGTTCGACAGCAGGGCTTTCCACACCCTCCTTTCGAGCCTGGACAAAGCATTCCGACAGTCCCCTTATATCAGAACCTTCCTGCATGGCAAAAAGCAACACAGGAAGTGATTTTTTTCCTTCAACAATATCATCACCGCGTTTTTTTCCTGGATTTCCAGTCGTCAGGTTCACAACATCGTCGACAATCTGGAATCCCACGCCAATCTTCCGGGCAATCCTGCCCGCCTTTTCCACAAGCGTCCTGTCACCGCCCGCCACAAGAACACCTGTCTTGCATGCCAGGGCAGAAAGGGTCCCCGTCTTGCAGGAGACCATAGTCTCGTACTCACCCACCACAGGAAGAATCTCCGGGTTGCGGTGCCACTTTATGTCCATAGCCTGCCCAAGATGAAGCTTCCGGCACTCACGGGTGTAAAGCACGTAGAGCATATTCTTGAGCGAATCGTCAGCAGCCAGCCTGTCAATGCAGAGCGGAGCATGGAAGTAAAGCCATGAAGCCGCATTCAGGGCAGTATCCAGACCGTAAGTGATATAAGCCGCCGGTTTACCGCGCCTTGTGTCCGAAGAATCCTCAATGTCGTCATGAATAAGACTTGCCGTATGAATAAACTCAACCAGAGACACAAGCCCAAAAGCCTTTTCCCTGGCAGCCTGAACATCAGAACCGGAACTCTCCGCATACGTCTCCGCACTAAGGACAAGGAGAAGAGGCCTCCACCGTTTTCCGCCCAGATCCACAAGACTCCGTGTAGGCCCCAGCAAGGGCGCAAAACATTCCCTGTCGGCATTCAAAACCGAATCCCCAAAGACAGATATAACCCAGTCACGGTCAGCGGCCGCCGGAAGCGCACGAGAAATTTCCTCTTCAATTCTCTGCAGATAAGCAGTAAAAAAATTATCCATACAAATTCATTATACCCTATTTCCGCGAATAAAACAACAAGCGAGTTTTTTATGGACGGCACACCGGTGTCCACAGACGCGTCCGGCTCAAAACGGTAGTCCACCCCACCCCAAATACTTGACAAAAGCACATAATAATGTAGAATACAGGCATGGCGCAGTTTATGATTCCTCATAATTCTCCTGCGCGGTATAAATTAAAATTCTTATGGAGGTACAGCAGGGCTTACTGCGCACGGCCTCCTTGGAGGCATTATGAAAAAATTCACAACTTTCCTGCGGAATCTCGCGGACGACTACAAAATCCTGCTGCGGAACATTCCTTCCCTCACAGTCACCCTATTCATACTCTCCGTTGTATGCGCCAACCTTATGGCAAACAAGGAACTTGTTTCCTACAAGTATCTTGCCCTTGACTGCGGCTTTGTATTCAGCTGGATAATGTTCATCTGCATGGACGTAATCTGCAAAAGATGGGGCGCAAAGGCTTCAGTAAAAGTTTCTGTCCTTGCGCTTGCAGTGAATCTTCTGGTCTGCGGAATCTTTGCCCTGCTCTCAAAGGCTCCGGGAATGTGGGGCGAATTCTACTCCAGCGAAAATCCCGAAGTGAACAGAGCGCTCAACGCCACATTCGGCGGCTCATGGTATGTGGTGCTTGGTTCAGGCCTTGCATTTATGGTTTCTTCCATTGTAAATGCAGTTCTCAACATAAGAATCGGCAATTCCCTGGAAAAGAAAAACGTAGGCGGCTTCAGCGCATTTGCCCTGCGCTCATACCTTTCCACCCTCATCGCCCAGTTCGTCGACAATTTTGTGTTCGCAACAACTGTCTCAAAGATTTTCTTTGGCTGGACATGGACACAGGTACTGGTCTGCTCGGCAATAGGTGCCGTCTGCGAACTTTTGTGCGAGGTTCTTTTCTCCGGCTTTGGCTACAAGGTTGTGTGCGGCTGGGAAAAGGACAATGTCGGAAAAGACTACTTTGACTATCTTGAGTCCAGAAAGTCCGGCTTTGAAAAAAAGGCCCTTGCATGAACGTAGTCATCACCGGCACATCGGGAGGCATGGGCAGGGCAACAGCAGAACTTTTCCTTGAGAACGGCCACAGGGTCACGGGAATAGACATAAAGCCCTGCTCCATAGTCAATCCGTCATACACACACCACATCGCAGACATAAGCAAAGCGGAAACTCTTCCTGAAATCAGCGGAGTGCAGGTTCTCATAAACAATGCCGGTGTCCAGACTGCCAGCGAAAAGGACATACAGGTGAACCTTATAGGCACTATGAATGTTACGAACAGATACGCATTCCAGAAGGACATTAAATCTGTGCTGTTCAACGCCTCGGTCTCCGCCCTTAACGGCAACGAATTTCCTGAATATGTGGCTTCCAAGGCCGGTGTCGTGGGGTACATGAAGCACTGTGCAATCCGCCTGGCCAATGAATTCCGCGCAACATGCAACGCTCTCTGCTTTGGCGGCGTGCTTACCGAATTGAATTCACCTGTAACCCAGAATCCTGTCCTATGGAAAAAAATAATGGATGTTACGCCTCTCAAGCGCTGGGCTACTCCCCAGGAAGCCGCCCAATGGTGCTACTTTCTTACCTGCGTAAACACTTTCTGCACTGGTCAGGCCATTGACATCTCAGGCGGAGAACGCAACTGCGCAGATCTTTTTGTCTGGGAGTAATGCATTTTAACCAAGCTTCAAGACCAGAAATGCTTTAAAATAGAAAAACCTTCTTATTGCTAAGAAGGTTTCCAACCGCCCCCTGCTGGGCTTGAACCAGCGACACACGGATTAACAGTCCGTTGCTCTACCGACTGAGCTAAGGGAGCATTTCGTTTTCCGAAGTTTTTATTTCGTTCAACGTGATAACATCTTACTATTTTTTGTATTTTGTGTCAATATGTAGGTATGAATTTTTTACAAATTTTTGAAAAAAAGAATTTCTCTTTTCGTTTGACAATCAAGGCTTTTTTTCTGATTGGATTTCTCTTATGTTCAGCTTTTGCTTCTGCGCGGCCGGTAAGGGAACTTTGTCCGGCTCCGGAATTGTATACGATTCTCCCGCATTCGGCATTCATGCTTGAACCCGTCACCGGTCAGGCCAAAGAGGAACTACTCTCCAAGGCATCTGCTGACTGCAGGCGTATTGCTCAAGCATACGGCATTGATCCTGAAAAGTCACAGCATCTTTTCAGGGCTTACACCCAGACCGTCGGCTCACATACCTTCTACAGAATAATTCTCTCCCGCATCAATCTGGAGGACCTGACACCATGCCCCGTCTCTGACGGAGACTACACTGAATCTGAATACAACCGGATACGCCACGGCGATAATTTTTTTGTGCAGATTCTCTTTTACCGCACCCAGGCACAGGATGTGTATTATCCCGTCTATCTGGCCGCTGCCCCTTACGGAACTTGGTCATGGAACAAAGATGAAGGTTTGTGGACTCTCTCTTATTCAGACTTTTTGCTGAAGAGCCTTGACCGCGAAGTAGGTCTGCTTTACACCCAGGCCAATCTGGTCATAGAAAATGCTCTCACCCAAGACGGAAAATTCCATCTGCGCATCAAAAAACAATTGGGCCGACCCTCTGCGCAAAACACAGCACTCTACTCCATCGTGGCATTTGCAAAGGCATCCAGTGGATCAAAACCCGACCTTCCTTTTGTGGACAATAATTATTTTGCAAAGATAAACGGCTCCGACTTTCTGTTCACGCCCGCCTCACCGCTTGCAAATTCTCTTATCTCACTCTTCGACTCAAACAAGGAAACTTATTTCGTGGAGAACGCACCGTCCCGACCTCTCTGGCTGAACATTCAGTTCAATGCCGACAAGGGCTTTCTCCGCCGCTTTGGTGAGCTGAGAGTCACCCAGGCCTTCTGCATAAACGGAGCCAGTGAATCCGAATCAGTCTACATGCAGAACAAACGCCTCGCAAGTTTTTCCGTAAGTGCCTCTTCCTCTGACGGAAAGGTTCAAACCTGCACCGCAAACATGCGCGACTACCGCATGGACGGACAGACCTTATACCTACCTTTCAAGGGCGGCTTCGACACTTACGAGTTCGTCACTTCGGATATCTACAATCAGTCAAAGAACACCAACTGCATTGTCTCGGAATTCAACCTGAATCTCAAGGGAATGGGCTGGCTATTCGGAAAGCCCGATACCGTAAGTCAATAAACGATGGTGTAGAATCCCAAGCGGAACCGCGCAGCAGAGAAGAACGCACTCAGCTCCAAACACGCGGTTCCGCATAACCCGTTACGCGGCCGGCAGCCACCTTGTGTTTGCCGCGCACGCTCACCAAAGCAAAAAACTAAAAGCGCTTGAGCCAACGCTCACGTCCAAGGCGGATCAAAAACATAACACCCCTGAAGCAAAGTTCCGCGCACATGGCAATCCAAACCCCCTTCAGCCCCATGCTGCATGACAAAAAGAACGCAAGCACCAGACGCACGCCCCACATGCTCACAAGATTCATCATGCCAGGGAACAAAGTGTCCCCCGCCCCGCGCAGAGCACCATTAGCAACAATACTCGCACCGAACAGTGGCTCAGCCAAAAGCTCAATCCTGAGCACTTCAACACCAAGCGACCGCACATCCCCGTCGGGAGTAAGAAAGGCAAAAACCGCAGGGCAGGAAAAATACATCAGGACACCCATCACACCCATAGTCAGCATCCCCATGCCAACCGTCACCCATGCAAACTGACGCGCCAAAGTCTTACGCTTTGCCCCGAGACTCTGCCCCACAAGAGTGGTAGCCGCAGAAGACATACCGTAACCCGGCATATAACACAAAGACTCAGCAGTGATACCAAAAGAATTCGCCGCCAGTGCCACAGTTCCCAACGGAGCCACAATCCTGGTAGAAACAACCTGGGCACCGCAAAGCGCCACCTGCTCAAGAGCCATTGGAACAGAAATCCTCGCCGCCTCCCGCAAAGTCAGCATGCTGATTTTCAGCTTTGCAGAACCCCGGAGTCCAATCACCTTTGACCGCACCACCGCAAAGTAAACCGCCGCAACAAGCACAACAAGCTGAGAGCAGAGAGTACCAAGCGAAGCACCCGCAACACCCCAGCCGCATATCTTTATAAACAGATAATTAAACGCAACATCCAAAAGGCACATCAGGGCATCAAGAAAACTTGGAACCTTCATATTACCGCTGCACTGAAGCATGTTGCACATCAAAAAGCCCATCTGGTTAATCGGAATCGACACTGCGAAGATTCCAAAGTACTGCCTTGCGCCCCTCACAATCTCCGCGCCTCCGCCAAGCCACAGCGGAAGATGAAAGCAGATAGAAAGCGCCACCAGCATCACCAGAAGCGAAATCATCAGGTTCACAGCAATTCCCTGCTTGAACACAGAGCGGGCCTTGTCATTTTCACCGGCACCCACCGCATGCGCCACCTGCACGGAAAAGCCGTAGCAGAACGCCAT
>CAMNHD010000057.1 GCA_946538875.1 uncultured Treponema sp. | reverse complement strand
TTGCATCCAAAGACCTGCAGAACAACAGCTCCACCCTTCTTGACGCATACAAAAAGACAGACCTTGACCATGAAAGCCAGGCCGTACTCTTTTCCCTTTCGTCAGCGGTCGCGGACAAAGCCGAACCTTGCGAAGCCCTGCTCGCAAACACATGCTGGTTCTCCGTACAGGAGTCTGTTTACACAGCACCCCGCACAATCAGCCGACTTGAGCAGACCGATGTCCTTAAAGGCGGAAGACCTTCATGCTTTATCGCCCATAAGACAAAGCTTCTTCCCGGACAGAGCGACATCTGGTACCAGGTGTTCAACACAGACCAGGATGCTTCTGAAGTTGCGGAACTAAAAGCCTTTCTTAAAGACCGCAAAGCCGCGACTCTTGCGCTGGAAGCCGACATCGCAAAAACAGAGGAGGAACTTGTCCAGCTTATCAGGCAGAGCGACGGTCTGCAGCAGAGCGCGGACACAATGGCTCAGGTGCATCACCAGACAAATGTTATGTTCAACATAATGCGCGGCGGAACATTCGCGGACGGAGGAAAAATACGTGCAAAGGATCTGCTTCTGTTCTTCAGCCAGAGGAATAAAAACTATTATATAAAGCTAAAGAAACTTTTTGCATCGCTTCCGGAAGATTTCATTTCCCTGCGCGAGGAATTCTATCAGTCAATCTGCAACACAGGCGACAGGCAGCTCAAGAGGCTCTTCCTTGAGTACATGCCCATCCGTTTTTCCAGGAGACACGGCGACCCTTCGCGGCCGTGGAACAAATTCAACATAGAGCTGAGCGATGCGGCCGGAAACCCCATACTCAACTACGAAGGCAACTGGCGTGACATTTTCCAGAATTGGGAGGCTCTTGTCTTTTCATGGCCCGACTATATTCCGAATGTGCTTGCAAAATTCGTGAATGCGATGACGGTGGAAGGATTCAACCCCTACCGCATAAACCGCATGGGTATTGACTGGGAGTGCCCGGAAGAAAACAATCCCTGGGCCTCTTACGGTTACTGGGGCGACCATCAGGTAATCTACCTTCAGAAATTCCTGGAACAGCTTTATCAATTTAACCGTGAGCAGCTGGAGGAATTTCTTGGCGAAAAGATTTTCTCCTATGCGAACGTTCCGTACAGGCTCAAATCCTATTCAGAAATCTGTGCTGATCCGCGCAACACGCTTATCTTTGACCGCAGCCTGAGCGACAGCCTCTTTGCAAAGGCCGAGACTCTTGGCGGAGATGCAAAGCTTGTGCAGACCAGTGACGGCGGAGTGGTACTGGTGAACCTTACGGCAAAACTCCTTCAGATTGTAGTAAACAAAATCTGCAACCTGGTTCCCGGTGGCGGCATCTGGATGAACACCCAACGTCCAGAATGGAACGACGCGAACAATGCTCTCTGCGGCTGGGGACTTTCCGTTGTGACAGTCTGCTATCTGCACAGGATGCTCAGCTTCCTGGAGAAGCTTTACTCGGAACTTGACGAAACCCGGTTTGAACTTCCGCTTGCACTGGTGAACTGCGTAAAAGAAACGCTCAAAGTGCTTAAGGCTTCCGGTGAAAATATTTTTGACGACTGCAAAGCGCGCAAGACTTTCACGGATTCCCTGGGGCTACTCTTTGAGACAGAACGCAAAGAGCTTTATTCAGCAGAGTTTGCAAAGAATTCATCATGCCTTGAGCAGAGCGAAATCCTCAGCTTTATAAAATCATGTCTTGTGCTCACAAAACACACAATCCAGCTTAACCAGAGAAGCGACGGCCTCTACCACTCCTACAACACTCTCCGCATTGTGGACGGCGGCATGGAAGTGGAGAACCTTCAGCTCATGCTGGAAGGACAGGTGGCGGCAATATCCAGCGGGCTGCTTTCTCCGCTCCAGGTATGCACGCTTTACAGTTTAATGGAAAAAAGCGGCCTCTACGAAAAACGCCAGAATTCATTCATGCTGTACTCGGACAAGACGCTTCCCCTTTTTACGGAAAAGAACAATGTGTCTGCAAAAGACGCAGCCGGAATTGAACATGCCCTGGTCAAGGACATAAACAACACTTACCACTTCCCAGCCTGCTGCCAGAACGACCGCCTGCTCACGGAATATCTTGAGCGCACAACGCTTGACGCCGCCGCAAAGGCAAAGGCCCATTCCGTATACGAAGCCACATTCAACCACCACGCGTTCACCGGACGTTCGGGAACATTCTACGCCTACGAAGGACTTGGCTCCATCTACTGGCACATGGTCTCGAAGCTTCTCCTTGCAGTGCAGGAAGTACTTCTTGAGGCAATGCGCACTGGAGACGCAAACGCCCCGCAGCTGCTGGAAGTGTACAAGAAAGTGAAAGGAGGCCTTGGTTCTGCAAAGACACCGGAACTTTACGGCGCTTTCCCATACGATCCTTACTCGCACACACCGTCAGGTTCAGGAGCAAAGCAGCCGGGCATGACTGGTCAGGTAAAAGAGGAAGTTCTTACGCGCTGGGGAGAACTAGGCGTCAGTATAGAAGACGGATGTGCAGTATTCAACCCGCAGATTCTTTCCCGCCAAGAGTTCATTAATGAAAATACACTTAAATTCACTTGGTGCGGAGTTCCTGTAGAATATCGCTTGAGCAACACAGAAAAGATTACCGTACATTTTACCGATCAATCAACCTTGGAAATGCCATGTGACATTATCTCCAGGGAAGTCAGCACGGAACTGTTCAGCAGAAGTGGTGTAATAGACCATATAATAGTAGAAGGGGTGTTCAATTTATAGTAGTTTCAGAAAAAATTTTCAAGAAATAATCCGAATTCTTCTATAAATAATACTAATTTGTTATACATAATCTGAAAAACAGATTTACAATTATACTTATAGAAAATTCCAATTGGAGGTTTATGATGAAAAAGATAAGCACTATTCTGGCTGGCAGTGTACTCGCTCTCAGCATTGTTGCTTCATTATTCACTAGCTGCGGAGATTCCAAGGCAATCAAGGTATGGTCTTTCACAGACGAGCTCAAGGGACTTATTGACAATTACTATGTTCCTTCACACCCCGATACACCTGTAAAGTATTCTATGACACCAACTGACCAATTCCCGAGCAAGCTGGACCCAGTTCTTTCTTCTGGTAAGGGATGCCCTGATGTATTCGCTCTGGAAGCCGCATTTGTACGCAAGTATGTTGAATCAGAACTTCTTCTGCCACTCGATGATGTTTATGAAGAAATCAAAGGCAAAATGGCTAAATACCCGATGGAAATCGGTACATATAACGGACATGTCTATGCAATGTCATGGCAGATGGCTCCTGGCGCCCTGTTCTACCGCCGCAGCCTGGCAAAGCAGTATCTTGGAACTGATGATCCTGCAGCAGTTCAGGAATACCTCAAGGACCTGAACACATTCCTTTCAACAGCTGAGCTTCTCAAGGAGAAGTCAAACGGAAAGTGTCTCATTGTTTCTTCAGCTGCCGATATGTTCATGCCTTACAAGGGTGCAAGAAAGGATCCGTGGATTGTAAACGGAAAGCTCACCATCGACCCGGCAATGTATGAGTACATGGATATGTGTAAGCTTCTCCACGACAAGGGATACGAAGGACGTGTCGCACAGTGGTCAGAAGGTTGGTACGCCGGTATGAAGGGTAACCTCAAGGACGAAAAGGGCAACGATGTTGAAGTATTCTGCTACCTGCTGCCTACATGGGGTCTGCACTATACTCTTAAGCCACAGTCAAAGGGTACTGCCGCAGACAACGACTGGGCAATGTGCGCTGGTCCAGCACCATACTACTGGGGTGGTACATGGCTCGGAGCATTCAAGGGAACAAAGAAGCCTGAAGAGGCAAAGGAAATGATCAAGTACCTTGTTTCCGATGATACTTACTTGGAAAAGCACGCCAAATCTTCCGGCGACTTGGTTGGAAACCTCAATGTCCAGAACAAGATTAAGGACGACTTCAAGGAGCCATTCCTCCAGAATCAGAACCACTACGCACAGTTCGCAGAGATGGCAAAGACCATCGACGGTTCACTTATTCAGGGAACTGACCAGCAGATTGAGCAGATCTTCGCCGAAGCTGTCACCGCTTATCAGAACGGTGAAAAGAGCAAGGAAGAAGCCCTCAAGCTGTTCAAAGATGAAGTTGCAGCCTCAATGGGCGAGTAATCCAAACAAGGGAGTATAACCATGACAAAATCATCAGTTCAGGCAAGAGTGAATAAAAATGGATATTTTTTCGTCCTGCCGTTCATGATCATTTTTTTAATCTTCAACCTATGGCCGACAATCTATACAGTCTTGCTTGGATTTGGTGATTTAAAAGGCTTAGGCAACAGCTTTAATTTTGTAGGTCTGGCCAATTACAAAAAACTCGTCACTGACTTGAACTTCTGGAAGTCAGTGGGGAACACCTTTATTCTTTGGGGCCTTAACTTTGCACCACAGCTTGGAATTGCTCTCCTGATGGCAATCTGGCTGACCGATGTGAAGCTGCACCTTAAAGGTAAAGGATTGTTCCGTACACTGTTCTACATGCCCAACCTGCTGACTGCCGCTTCTGTCGCAATCCTGTTCAGAAGTCTTTTCGGTTATCCTGTTGGACCTGTAAACCAGTTCCTGATGAAGGTAACTGGTATGCCGGAAGCATTCAATTTCTTTAGAAGTCCATGGGCTTCTAGATTTATCGTAGCATTCATACAGTGGTGGATGTGGTGTGGTCAAACGCTCATCCTCCTGATTGCAGCAATCACAAGCATCCCTCCTTCACTGTATGAAGCCGCTACAATCGACGGTGCGAACAACTGGCAGTGCACATGGAAAATCACACTGCCGATGCTTCGCCCGATGATGTTCTACATGCTGGTCACTTCAATGGTCGGTGGTATGCAGATGTTTGATATTCCGTTCCTTCTTACAGACATGCGCGGTGGTCCTGACTTCAAGATCAGAACAATTGCCGTTTACATGTACAATATTGCCTTCCAGAACAAGGGTAACTACTCCTACGCTGCGGCAATATCAATCGGAATGTTCATTATCACTGTTATCCTTGCATTCGGTATCAACCAGATGACAAAGGAACACGCACCTAGAAAAAGAAGGAGCTTCTAAATGAGTGACCGCGTAAAACACAATTATAAAGTCTACCTTTCAATCAAATCAAAGATTATCTATTTGATAATGATAATTCTTGCGCTGATAGCAATAGTGCCAGTGTGGCTCATGCTTGTAAACGCAACACGCAACACCGAGCAGATCAACTCAGGAATAGCCTTGCTTCCTTCCAAGTACCTGCTTTCAAACCTGCATACGCTTACATCCCGCGACTTCAAAATCTGGCAGGGATTCTTGAACAGTTCAATCATTTCAATCTGTGCGACTGTTCTCTGCGTGTATTTTTCAGCACTTACTGCCTATGGACTCCAAGTCTATATGTTCAAGGGACGCAAAGTTCTGGAAAGCATCATCATGGTGCTCATCATGCTGCCTGCATCACTTTCGTTCATCGGTTTCTACAAGTTCATGGCAGCCATCAACCTGACGGACAGTTTCATACCTCTGATTCTTCCATCAATTGCAGCGGCCGGTACAGTTCTGTTCATGCGGCAATACATGGCTTCGGTTCTTTCCATGGAAATGGTCGAAGCAGCCCGTATCGACGGAGCAAACGAGTTCAAGATTTTCAACGTTGTGATTCTTCCGGTCCTCAAACCGGCTCTTGCAACCCAGGCAATCTTCTCCTTTGTTGCAAACTGGAACAACTTTATGACTCCGTTCGTGCTTCTTTCTTCAACTGAAAAGTACACACTGCCGATGCTCGTACAGATGCTCCGCGGTGACATCTACCGCACCGAATATGGTGGAATCTACCTTGGTATCGCAATTTCACTTGTCCCTATCATCGTAGTTTATGCGTTCCTGTCACGCTTTATCATCAATGGTCTGACATTAGGCTCTGTAAAAGAGTAACAATACCTTATGGTCATTGGGCTGCAGTCCCTTACCTTCCGGGATTAAGTGACTACCCCAAGCCGCATATTCTATGCAAACGGACGTCAAGCAGCCCGGCGTCCGTCCTTTTCAACAGCATGAAAAAATTCACCTCAATGACAATGGCTCTGCTACTTGCCGCAGCAACAGCCTGCTCTGCCACGCCCTCAAAGACGTTGGAAAATGCGCTGGCTGACCCTGACTCAAGCGTGAACTTTGCGCTAAAGCTCAAGGCCGGATGGAATTTAGGCAATACATTGGATGCTTACGACAACAAGAATGCCCATGGATATACCCTTGACTCAGAGACCTGCTGGGGAATGCCAAAGACAACAAAGGAAATGATTCAGGCTGTTCACAAAGCGGGATTCACAACCATACGTATTCCCGTAAGCTGGCATGGGCACTTGAGCAACAACCCTGATGACCCCTACAAAATCGACAGCGCATGGATGAAGCGTGTAAAGGAGATAGTGGACTGGGCATATCAGGATGGGCTCTATGTCATAATCAACATACACCATGACAATCTTTCCACCGCAGCCGGAAACGGTGCCGGCACAATCAACACACAGGGCTACAACGGCAACAAGCTTCTTGGCTTTGTCATGGACAGTGGATTCAAGCGTCAGTCAAAGTATTTTCTGCGCAATATCTGGGAACAGGTAAGTGCCACATTCAACGACGATTACGATGAGCATCTTATCTTTGAGGTGATGAATGAACCCCGCAATGTAGGCGGCAGTGATGAATGGAACGCCGACGGTAAGGGAAAACGCAAGGAGTATAACAAACTTCTCCTTGAATACGAGCAGACCTGTCTTGATGCAATCCGCTCAAGCGGCGGACGCAATGCCACCCGTTATGTCATGGTTCCTGGCTATGCCGCTTCCCCAAACTACTTTGAAGATTTTACCCTTCCCAAAGACAGCGCGGAAGACAGACTCCTTATCTCCTTCCATGCCTATACCCCTTACGAATTCGCGATGTGGGCAAGTTACAAGGTGGACAAAGTCTTTGACCGTGGAGACCAGGGTTCAATCGACTGGGCATTCCAGTGCGTGCGTGACAAATTCCCGGCTGTAGGAGTTGTTCTTGGAGAGACAAGTGCTGAAAACAAGGACAACCTTGAAGAGCGTCTAAAGTGGGCAAACTATTTCTTTGGCCGCGCCTACAAAAACTATAAGTTCTCTGTGATTCTGTGGGACAACAATGTTCCTTCTCCTGACTCAAACCACAACGGAGAACATCACGGCTACTTTGACAGGAATACTCTCTCCTGGTATTTCCCGACTTTGACACAAGCCATGATTGACAACTGCAAATAACCCCTTATCATTTCCCTCCGCTGCCACTTTTTGCGGAGGGATACTTTTTCCCGCCTACAAGTCATAAATCAACTCCTGACAATCAGCACAACAATTCTCCCACACGGCACAATGTCCACGAAACGTAGGTTGCCCCCACAGCACACTGCTGATATATTTATATCAGAAAATGCATTTTATCCGAACCGCTGCAGAGCCAAACAAGGAGATTCTTTATGAACGAATATGTAACAGGAACAACAATAAAAAAAATGCGTGAACAAAAGGGAATGACTCAGGCAGAACTTGCTGATACAATCTTTGTCACCGCAAAGGCTGTAAGCAAGTGGGAAACCGGTCACGGTCTGCCGGACATCAGTCTTTTGGAACCACTTGGTAAAGCGCTTGGGATTTCAATAATCGAACTGCTGAACGGGAATCCTATCCAAAATAAAAACATCAATGCCAACATGTATAGAGTTTGTTTTTATGTCTGCCCAGTCTGTGGAAACATCATACAGACAACAGGCCAGGTAAGCGTCAGCTGCTGTGGGATTAGTCTCCCGGTTTTACAGGCGGAAGACAATAATTCAGAACACATGATAAAAATCGAACAGATTGAGGACGAGTTCTTTGTATCCTCCGGACACCCGATGACAAAGAATCATTACCTTTCGTTCCTAGCGGCTGTCTCCGATTACAGTGTTCA
>CAMNHD010000056.1 GCA_946538875.1 uncultured Treponema sp. | reverse complement strand
TAATTATTGAATTAATTTGTTTCATCTTTTACCTTTTTATGTTTCAATTTTTAAAACTGAATCTTTTACAATACCATAATCCATATCAGACCTCCTTCAATCTCATTTTTAGCCTGTGCGCTGACCAGAATGCCATTTCCAGACGCCTACGCCCGATTTGAAGGGGGTCGGAGGCCTGGCGATTTTTCCGAAGGAAAAGGCGCCATGGAGCGTGAGCGGAACCCGTAAAAGCGGGGAACGCCTTTACCCGGGGTGTTTGCGGTGCAAGAAAATCCCGGACAAAGGCGTTCCGTCCAAAAAAAATAAAAATGTTTTTACACTCGAATCAGACTTACGGGCGGACCACAACCTTTGCCAGGTTAGGGCGCTTCACCAAGTCCTGCTTGAGACCTTCTTCGCGGGCCTTGTTGACGTAAGACGGATCCTGGAAGCTGTAGGTAAAGTTTGTATGCACGTCGTAGGTGCCCTTCATCAGAGCGTAGGCGTCTTCCGTCATGACCAGTTCCTCGTCGGTCGGGATGACGAAAATCTTTGTGGCAGAGTCGTCGGCGCTGATGCAGGTTTCTGCGTTGCCGGTAAAGCTCCAGTCGTTTTTCTGAGCGTCAATCTTGATGCCGTAGTTTTCAAGACCGCTCAGTGCCTTGAATCTTGTGATTGGTCCGCGTTCGCCTACACCTGCTGTAAAGACGATTGCGTCCACGTGTCCAAGTTCAGCCATGAATGAACCCACGTACTTCTTGATACGGAGGGCTTCCATCTCGATGCAGAGCTGGCAGAGCTTGTCACCTTCGGCGGCGGCAATTTCAATGTCGCGGCGGTCAGAGAAGCGGCCTGTTATGCCAAGGCAACCTGACTGCTTGTTGAGAGCCTTGTCCATTTCGTCAGCACTCATGCCTGTCTTGCGCATGATGTAGAATGGAAGTGCCGGGTCAACGTCGCCGGAGCGTGTACCCATCACAAGACCTTCAAGCGGGGTGATACCCATAGTTGTGTCATAGCACTTGCCGTTCTTTACAGCGCACATTGAAGAACCGTTTCCGATGTGGCAGATGATGACGTTTGTGTCCTCAGGCTTTTTGTGCAGGAGCACTGAAGCGCGCTTTGCGGTATAAAGGAATGAAGTTCCGTGGAAACCGTAGCGGCGTGCGGCATACTTTGTGTACCATTCGCGCGGAATTGCATACATGAATGTTTCTTCAGGCATTGTCTGGTGCCATGCAGTGTCCATGATTGCAGCGTGCGGAACATCCGGCATGACTTTCTGGGCAGCTTCGATACCCATGATGTTTGCTGGCATGTGGAGAGGACCAAGGTCAACAACTTCGCGGAATCCCTGGAGGACTTCAGGAGTAATCAGCACGCTCTTGGTGAACTTTTCGCCGCCATGGAGAACGCGGTGGCCTACAGCCTTGATTACGCTCATGTCCTGGATTACACCGATATCCTTGTCCGTAATAGTCTTGAGGATAAGTTCGATAGCCTCTTTGTGGGTTGGACAGGCACTCTTGATTTCAGTCTTTTTGCCCCCAGCCTTGTGTGTTATTCCTGAACCTTCAATTCCAATGCGCTCCACGACACCGTTTGCCAAAACCTCTTTTGCATCCCAGTCGTAAACCTGGTACTTTGCAGAGGAAGAGCCGCAGTTCAATGTTAAGATAACCATTGCCATAACAATTGCCTCATGTATTATAGAAAATAAGATTGTCACAGTATAATGAATCGGGGCGTTTTGTGGAAGGGGGTGGAATATTATGGCGTCCCTTTGAATGCGTTACCCGGTGCGTGACAGGTAAGATGCATGCGGATTTGTGCACCGGTGTTCCGCCCTTCGCTGCCGTCCGGAACCGCGGGCCGGGCTGACTTGCTTTTTTGCCCGATATAGGCTAGAGTAGTTGCATGAGCATAGCAGATTTTTTCGGAAACTTATTTAAAACAAAAAAACGCAGGTCAAACGACAATCCGGAAAGTCCGCTGACAGCCAATTCCCTTGAGCGGATAAAGTATGCCATGGGACGTCTTGTGCAGAAGGCTGCAACCCTGAACGATTCCTGGCAGGAACAGAAGACCGCGCTTGTGCAGATTCAGCAGATTACAGATACATTTGTCCTTTCCAACGAGATAGCAAGCGCCAAGATGGAACAGGATATACTTGGGAAAATAACCGCTGTAAGTTCTTCCTGTGACCGTGTGATTGCCGGTAATAAAGATGTTGACTTTGCAGCCCAGGTGCAGGCCCTGCAGACGGTGGTCAACCAGCGGAAGGCCTTTTAGTTTTTCAATATACTTGTAATCCATGCAGGCTCAGGAATCGTGTAGCCTGGATCAGACGCCATGCCTTCCATTATTCCAGCGGGCGTTGCGGGCCGGCGTATGAGGCCCGCAGAGGGGGTAGCGGAAAAAGACCGCGGCGCGGGATTTTGGAGCGAGGGGGAGACTTACCCCTCATGGGCCGGAATCATGTTACTTCGTGCAGCCATTTTCCTCCTGCCACGCGGACAAAGCCTATGCTTGCCTTGACGATTCCTTCGCTCATCATAAATGCGTAAATCCACAAGGCATCCAGGTGGAGCACTGTGGAGGCAAGGTACCCCAGAGGAATTGCGACAAGCCACAGGGTGCACAGTTCCACGACTGCGGAAAATATTGTGTCTCCTCCGGCACGGCAGACGCCGACTATCCAGTTCATACAGAACGAATTGAACGGGTAGTACAGGATTAGAACCAAAAGCATTTTTGTTGCGGTCTGAATTATCGGCGGCTCCACTTTGAAGAGAAATGGCAGCAGCTTGGAAAGTGGGAGCAGCAGTATGCTTACGGTGGCTCCAACCAGGGGCATGAACCATAGCGAGCGTCTTGCGTAGGTGCGTGCCTCTGCAAAGTCTTTTTCTCCAATGCGTTTGCCGATCAGGACGCCCATTCCGTTTCCAAAGCCCATGCAGAAAACCCATGTAAGCTGGCTGATTGTGTTTGTGATTTGAAATGCCGTGATTGAATCTGTTCCTGAGTGGGCAAGGATTGAATTCTGCACGGAGATGCCCAGGCCCCAGAAACTTTCGTTTATGATGACGGGCAGCGCGATTTTGAAGTATTTTTGGAACGATTCGATTTTCAGACCGAGCATTTCCTTTGGCGTTCCGCATGCCTCGTATTTTTTTGAGTATGACCAGATGATGAGAATCAGGAATTCTAGTGAGCGTGAAAGAACTGTGGCCAGTGCGGCTCCCCTTACACCCAGGCCGGCGGTGAAGATAAGCAGGTAGTTGGCTCCTGCGTTTGTAAAGAGAGACACTGCTGTGCAGACAAGGGGTAGGGTCACGCGTTCGGTGCAGCGGAATGCCTGGGTGAATGCAAAGCTGACTGCGGTGATGATGTAGCTTAGGCTGGCAAGTCTTAGGTATTCTCCGCCAACCTGGATTACATCCGGGTCGGGAGAAAAAAGCCTTAGCAGCTGGTGTGGAATGGCAAGCGCCAGGATTGTGAAGAGTGACGAGACTATGACCGCAAGCCACAGCATGACGCCCAGGGAGCGCCTGATGCCGTTAAGGTCGTGCTTTCCCCAGTACTGGGAGATGAATACACCGCCGCCTGAGACTATGCCGAAGAGTATCATCGTGAGTATAAAGAATATCTGGTTTCCGAGTCCCACCGCTGCGATTTCCGTGCTGCCTAGATGACCTATCATGATTGTGTCCAGCATGTTCACGAAATTCTGCAGGAGGGTCTGGAGGGAGATTGGAATTGCTATTGCCACGAGGGATGTAAAGAATTTTTCTAGCTTCATGTTTAACCTGGGGCCAGTTTAGCATTGCGGGGGGAATCAATCAACAGGTGATGCTTACGTTGTTGGTGAACCTCCGCCTTACCGGCAAGCCCCACACACACCACCTCAACGTCACGCACGCCACTGGAAACAAAACCTCTCTGGTGCTATGCTTGAGCCAATAAAACGTCAATGTGCGCAATGGGGGCAACAGGAGAAACTATGTCAAAACAAAGCGATGAAATAAGAGTATTATGGAAGGAAAATGACGCAAAGCGGGATGCAGGTCTTACAACTCCCGATACCGTAGTCCGTTATGACAATCTGCTTTACGGCCCGGACAAGGACTGGCAGCTTCTGGATGTGTACCGCCCAAAGAATCTGCCTCAGGACAAGAAACTGCCCGTAATCGTAAGTTTCCACGGAGGCGCATGGGTTTACGGCGACAAGGACCTGTATCAGTTCTACTGCATGAGCCTTGTGGAGCACGGCTTTGCCGTCGTCAACTTTACGTACAGGCTTGCCCCGGAGTTCAAGTTTCCCGCAAGCATGCAGGATTCAGTGCTTGTGATGAACTTTATCGTCAGCAATGCGGACAAATATGGTTTTGACCTGAAAAATGTCTTTGGCGTGGGGGACAGTGCCGGAGCGCATCTCTGCTCGCTGTTTTCCTGCTACCTTACGAACCCCAGCTTCCGTAAAACTTTTGACTTTGAGCCTCCAATGCATGGGGGAAAGATTTTTACGCTTAAAGGAGTCGCCCTGAACTGCGGAACCTATGACTTTGTAGCCGACATGGAAGACGTGAATGGTCACGGAGAAATAGTTTCCCAGGACCTGCTCCAAAACGGCGGTACAAGGGAAGAATTATCCAGTCTGGATGTGCTGACCCATATCACAAAGGATTTTCCGCCCGCATTTGTCATGACAAGCTCCGCCGATTTCCTTAAGGCAGAATCTCTGCCGCTTTGCTCAAGGCTCATGGAGAACAATGTGCCCTTTGAGTTCCGCTTCTGGCATGGCGGGAGTGAGAAAAACCAGTGCGCCCACGTCTTCCACGTGAATATGCGTCACCCGTTCGCAAAGAAATGCAATGCGGAGGAGTGCGGGTTCTTCAAGGGCCTGATGTGAGCAGGAAGAGCTGCTACACCTTCAGCTGTGAAAGCACCTCTCCGATTTTGCGGTGAATCACAAGAGAAGCAATGCTGTCGCCCGGACCCGGATCCCTGTTGATAAGGACAAGCTCGTTCCCCTGGTAAGCGCGGATAAATCCAGCCGCCGGGTACACCGTAAGCGAAGTTCCTCCAATAATCAGCAGGTCAGCTAGCCTCAGTTCCTCAAGCGTCTGTTCCACCACGGAGTCGTCAAGCCCTTCGCCGTAAAGAACTACGTCTGGCTTAATCACTTCTCCGTCGTTTGGGCAACGCGCAATTCCATCTGCGTCGGCATTTTTCATGTCCGCCACAAAATCCCAGTCAAAAAAAGCGCCGCACTTATGGCAGTGGTTTCTCAAAGTGCTCCCGTGAAGCTCCAGTACCCGCTTTGAGCCGGCCGCCTGGTGCAGACCGTCAATATTCTGGGTAATCACAGCCGAAAGTTTTCCCGCCTTTTCCAGCTCGGCCAGTTTAAGATGGGCCGCATTCGGTCTTATGCCAGGAATGAGAATTTTCTTTCTATAAAAACGGTAGAATTCCTTTGGATTATGCGCAAAAAATCCCGCGCTCAGGATTTCTTCGGGAGGGTAGTCCCACTGCTGGTTGTAAAGGCCGTCCACCGACCTGAAGTCCGGTATTCCACTTTCGGTTGAAACACCCGCACCGCCGAAAAAAACAATCCTTTGGCTCTTGTCCACAAGCTCCTGCAGACGCTCTACATCCTGGTCCATTTTTGCCTCCTTAAATCTAACTAACAGTATTATAAAGGTTTAAAAGAGTGGTTGTCAAGGATTTTTCTGAACGTGCCGGCCTGTTCCACCGTGGGTGCTCCGGTCATACTGGGCCTGATTTGGCTCTCCCTGGCTTCCGGGCATCTAAAGAATTTGTTATTTTTTGCCGATAGAGCATAAGGGTTATAGTTTAGTTTTGTCCTCTCGTAAAGGATAAAAATTTTAAGAAAGTCTTGTAAAATCCTGCAAATCTTTATATATTATTTAAAGATTAGTGGAGATTTTTGACTTTTAGAAATTTTTATTGAAGTTTGGATATAATTGGATTATAATTGTTAGAAGGAGTTTGCGCCTTAAGCTGTTTTGACGCAAGTCATATCACTCAGAGAGTAATTTTTTTTTTGAAGGACACGCTATGAATAAGAAATTATTTGCTTTAGTATTGCTCATGTTCAGCGCCTCGGTGTTTGTTTTTGCCGCGGGAAGGAAAGATACGGAAGAAATATCTGTCGGCGCAGAGAACAGTTGGGAAGAAACGTTTGATATAAACAACCGCAGTGGAAAATACAACGTCTATGTTTCTGCGGAAGACAAGGCCGGCAACGAAGGAATCGCCGGTCCGTTCAATATTTATATCGATGCGGAGTCCGACCTTCCTATAACAGGTATCACAAACCCGATCAACGGAATGCGTGTTCCGGGAAGCCTTAATATTGTCGGTACCTGTGTTGATGACGACAAGGTTGACAAGGTTTACCTTATACTTGACGGTGACTACGAGAATCCTGTCATTGCGGAAGGCACTGAATTCTGGTCATATTACCTTGACACCACAGAGCTCAATGAAGGTCTCCATACCATCGAAGCCTACGGTGTGGACGACGGAAACCCCTCTGCCTACGAGAATATCATGGGCGAGATAGACGAAAGCAGGATTGTCCCCAAGGAAGGACATCATGTGTCTGTTTCATGGCAGCTTGACCGCCGCGTTCCGGAAGTAAAGGTCACAAACCTAGACATGGGTGCCCAGGTCAGCGGCAAGATTTCAATCCAGGGTCAGGTTACGGACGGTAACGGAATAGAGTCCCTTGAGTACAGTACAGACGGCGGTGTCCACTATTTCCCTGCAAAGCTCAAGGAACACAAGCTTGATAATCCTACGGAAGAAGGCATCAGGAGCTACTTCTCATTCGCAATTTCTGTTGAAACCAAAAAATTTGCAGACGGTCCTTCTCTGTGTTGGTTCAAGGCAACAGACAATGCGGGTTCTGTAAGCCGCACGGCACTTCTTTACTTCATAGACAATACTCCTCCGGAAGTCAAGATTCTTACTCCGGAAAATGACTCAAGAGTGAATGGTATCTTTACTGTCTCGGGATATGTAAAGGATGTTAACGGCTTAAAGAGCATTTCATATAAATGGGGCGATCAGCGTGGTGATTTCGAGCAGGTGGCCGGCAACTCATACTGGGCAATCGAACTTGATGCAAACAGTATCAAGAGAACCCAGGAATTCGTCATCACTGCTGTGGACAAGATGGACAATGCTGTTTCTTATAAAAAGACATTTGTCCCGTGGGAAGGCGAAAAGACCAAGAAGCCCAAGAGCCCGAATGTTGTTTTCATAGACAAGGACGGTGACAAGCCTACTTTGGAAATCCATTATCCTGTAGGGGATGTGGACGGTACGGACGGCAACGTGTTTGTGCGCGGTTACGCAAAGGATGACGATGGTATCGCTTCCGTCACATTCAAGCTTGATAACGGGGAAGAGCAGACTATTGAGGCAACTGGTGTCTTCTATGCCCTGATAGATGGTTCGCTGAGCAACGGTTCCCATACACTGCGCGCTTTTGCAACGGATAAATTCGGTACAACCGGAGATGTCGTCACCACACAGTTCACTTCAAAGGGTGTCGCACCTGAATTTGTGGAAGAAAAATACAACGGCCAGGATTTTACTGACGGTATGGAAATCAATCCTGATGACAACGGCACTTACAGCATTAAGGTGAATTCAAGTACGGGGCTCAGGGCTGTGAACTATGACCTGACATGGGGGTCAAGCGGCAGCATACCTGGTACGGTTGATGTTGTGGAAGGTCAGAAAGAGGCTGTAATCAACATTAATCTTGGCGAAGAAAATATTCCGTGGGGAATCAGCAAGCTTACAATCACTGCAATGGATACTTTTGACAGAGTTTCAAGCCATGCAACTTTCTTCAATATTACTGACCTTACCAAGACTTACGGAACACCGGGCGTCTACTTTACTGACAGTGTTGTGGCGGAAGATGGAGCAATCACTCCTGACTCAAACAATGCCGTGACCGGTTACTTTGTGGGTGGAACTATTTCATCTGTTTCTCTGGTGCCT
>CAMNHD010000055.1 GCA_946538875.1 uncultured Treponema sp. | reverse complement strand
CCCATGCAATGACCAGGCTGAACTGTCAGGAACTGGCTGCTGGTGTTCAGGAGAAGGTGCGTACAAATCCGCTCAAGGGCTGGTTTGTTCCTCTGTTCCGCATTGAGTGGCTCTATGCCCGGCTGCAGGGGCCTGCCATGCGTGTGGATATGAGCAAGTGCATTAAGTGCATGAAGTGCGTAAAGTCCTGTCCGCTCAACAATATCCGCTATGACGGAAACAAATTCCGCTTTGGCACCAACTGCGCCCTTTGTGTGTGCTGTTCGTTCAACTGCCCTTCCTGCGCCATAAGCATTGGTCTCCTGAACGGCTGGAGAATCAACGGCTCCTACAAGGTGCTCAAGACTGCGGCTGATTCTTCCATACAGTTCCCGTATTTTGGCGAAAACCTTAAGGGCGTGCATAGATGGCTTTACTATAAGTATTACAGAAACTGCGACAGGGCGCTTGAAGCCGGCGGTATCTCTCTTGAAGATTCGCTGCGGGCTGTTGGCGGAAAAATTCCTCTTGGGGGAATTAGTTCTGATATAAGTGCCGTGGCTGTGAGCCAGTAGGTCTTTGTGGAGCCTGTGATGCAGAAAATTGGCGGGACTAAAAATCTTTGGTCTTTTGCAGCAGCCTTGTCTTTTGTTTTCTTCTGTCTGACTGCCTGCACAAAGCAGCGGCCGGCGGGGAATACTGTGGAGCCTCCGCGTACTGCCCGGGTTTTGGGGACTGTATGCACTGTGAATGCCTTTGACGATGGAACCACGGCTTTGTATGACAGTATCTTTTCCCGGCTTGAGGCTCTTGACGGCATGTTCAACGTGCATGCGGCTGATTCGGAACTTAGCGCTGTGAATGCGGCTGCCGGCCGGAATGCGGTGACTGTCAGCGACGAAGTGGCTTATGTGCTGTCTCTTGCGCTTGATTTTGCGGAGGAGAGCGGGGGCGTGTTCGACCCGAGCATCGGCCCTTTGGTAAGTGCCTGGGGAATCGGTTCGGGGAATGAACGTGTGCCTGCGGATGAGGAACTTGCGGCGCTTATGCCTCTGGTGGACTACAAGAGTGTCAGGGTCACCGGCAATTCTGTGTTCCTTGAAAAAAGCGGCATGGCATTGGATCTTGGCGGGATTGTGAAAGGTTATGCGGCGGACCAGATAGTGAATCTTCTGTCCGGGGCAAGGGTAAGGGGCGCTGTCATAGACCTTGGCGGCAATATTTATGTCTACGGTTCCAAAAAGGATGGAAATGCGTGGCGGGTTGGAATAAAGAATCCCTTTGAGCCTGAGGGGGAACCTGCCCTGGCTCTGACCCTTGACTCGGGAGGAACTGTCGTCACAAGCGGAGTGTACGAAAGGTTCTTTATGCACGGCGGAAAAAGATTCCATCACATTTTTGATGTCTCTACCGGAATGAGTGCGGAGCGGCCGTGGGACAGTGTGACTGTTGTGCTGCCAAAGTCATCGCTGACTGCCGACGCTCTCAGTACATGGGCGTTTTTGTCGGGACCTGGGGTAATTGCGGAAGAGCAAAAAAAAGGCCTGTACAGCGGAGCCGGTTTTGTGTTCATTTACAAAGACGGTTCGGTACAGGCAAGTAAGTCGCTGGAGGGTGCGCTCAGCGCATATCAGAGCGGCTTTTCTGATATTTCATGGTTTTAGATGTAATGCCTCAGGTCGTTGTGCTCAATCTGCTTGGTGCGTACGGCAACGATGTAGCTTCCAAAGATGGCGGTAAGAGCATCGAATCCTGCTGCAAAGGCACAGATTATCGGTGAGGCATCCCTTATCAAAAGGTAGCCGGCTTCGTAACTTGGGCCGTACAGCGAGCACATTATTGCTATTGCAACAAATGCTCCTCCGCTTGAGTACTGGCACAGGACAAAGGAAAGCGCAAAGGCCATTCCGCCAATCCAAAGTGCGGTTCCCAATGAAATTTCGAGCTGGGAATATGAGCGCAGTATGTTTACAAAACTTACGGCCGCAACCAGGGCAGAACCTCCGCGCCCAAAGACGGAAAAGAGCGGGAATGTCACCGCATTGCACTTTCTGCGGATTCCAAGGCTTTCCTTTCCGTGCCTCATGTTCAGGGGAAGCGCAAGGTTTGTGTCGCCGCTGAAGAATGCTGTAAGGAATGGACAGATGCCTGCGTATAGAACGCGCCAGGGCTTGTTGTCATGGCAGACAAAATGAACTATCACCGGATAGACTACCACGGCAATTATCACAAGGTCCACCAACAGCATGATTACCATCGGCATGTACACTTTTGCCTTCTGAAGCGCAATAAAATCAAGTGTCCACCTGCTCATTACGGCGATAATTCCGACTGCCAGCATTTCTGAGAAAAAAGTCATGATGTTGTAGCAGACGCGGCTGAACGAGTCGAAAAACGGGAAAAGTGATTTTGAGGCAGTTTTTTCACTTGCGGCACCGGCACCGATTAGTCCCGCAAAGATAAAGCAGGGCAGCAGATAGGCGCCCTCAAGGATTGCCTGGAAGCCTGAGTAGGGGAAGATTTTCAATAGCAGGTCCTTTAGCTCAATTGAAGGAACTTCAGTAGTTTTTTCCATCAGGATGGGGATGCGCGGGAGATGCACAATCAATGCGGAGAATAGCCCCAGAAGCGCCAGTATCGCAGAAGATGCGATGATTATGATAAAGGTCCAGAGACCAGTCTTTACAATCAGTTTTTCTTCACGCAGCTTGTAACATGCTGTCGCAATGGAAAAGAAAAGCAGGGGAAGAAGCATGTAACGGCCAAAGCGGATCACTATGTTTAGTATAAAGTCCAGCACGGCCTGTGACTGAGGGGTGTTGGCTGGGATAAGCAGTGCGGTAAGAGCGCCGATTGCTATGCCGATCAAGTATTTTAACCAAAGTTTCATGTTCAGATTATAGCAGAGTACAATAAGTAAGTCAATTTTTCGCCGGACAGTTCCACTGTGCTGGACCGGTACTGCGGAGAAGCCAAAAAAATATCTTAATTTTTTATATGACATGCCGATAGTGTAAGTAGAGAGGTGAGAATTATGTATACAAACGATATCAATTTGAACGCTTCAACTTACAGAACAGTATTTTCATCTTCTTCCGGGAAACTCTATGTGCCCGTAAAGCCCAGTGTCGCCGTATTCACCCAGTTTGACCACGTAAAAGGCACTCCGGCGGGAAAAGGTGAAAGAGGTGTGCCGGTAAACAGGCTCCGTATCTTGAACACGCTGATTGACCAGCTTGTTTCAATGAAAAAGAATCCTGTTTCAAAAGACGACGTGATGCGGATGTCAGAAGGTCAGCAGGATGCACTGATTATGGCCTATCAGGAACAGATCCACATTGCAGTTTCAAATTCAGCCCCGGGAACATACGGACTTGCAGGACTCCTGCCAGAGCCAGGCACCGTATTTTCAATTTCCGCATAAAAAAGGTACCTGACACAATCAGAGCAGGTACCTTCCCCAAGTTTTCTCTATGCCCAGAGCAGCCAGAGCACAAGAGCTGCCGAAGCCGTAGTCAGCACAGTGAACGGCACTCCAACCTTGAGCCAGCCGGTGAATTTCATCGGATATCCTTCCTTTTTGACGATTCCCATAGCAACCACATTTGCAGAAGCCCCGAATGGCGTAAGGTTTCCGCCAAGGCAGCTTCCCACAAGCAGGGCAAACATGTACAGTTCCGGCTTGAGCCCCATTGACTGTGCCATCTGGTCAGCAACAGGCAGCATTGCAAGAATATAAGGCACATTGTCCACAAAACCGCTTATGATAATAGACACGGCAAGGATAATCACAAAGCCGAGCACCTTTGAGCCGCCCGTAAGCTGGGAAAGGAATCCCGCAAAGTCCTTGAGCAGGCCGGTAGCTTCTATTCCGCCGATGACAACAAATATTCCAATCAAAAAGAAGATAGTTTCCCAGTCAAGCTCCTTGACAAGGCTCCCTGTTTCCTTAAAAGACTTGCGCTGGAAGGTCAGATACCACAGAAGCCCCAGTACACCAAGTGCCAGCACAAAAAGTCCGCTCAGGTACTTAAAGTTTGTATGGATAAATGAAATCCCCGCCAGGCCAAAAATCATCAGCAGGAGAAGTGCCAGCGGGAACCATGAGATGACAGGCTCTGTGTCCACTTGAACCTTGTTTTTCCCGTTACGCACAAAGAAGATGTAAAAGAACACACAGCCCACAAGCAGTCCGGCCTGCACCACAAAGAAGATGGAAAGTGTGCCGTTGTGCAAAAAGAAGTCATTGAAGTTGTATCCCGCATAGCTTGCGAAAATCATGGAAGGCGGGTCACCCACAAGAGTCGCAGTTCCTTCGAGATTGCTCATGACCGCAAGGCCAATCATAAACAGAGTGGGGTTTATCTTGAGCTTTTTGCAGAGAGCCAGGGCAATGGGAGCCATAACCAGTACAGTCGCCACATTTTCCACAAAGATAGAGATAATGCCGGTCATGGCAAGAATCGCCACCATCGCAAGACCGGTGTTTTTACTTCTGGAGATAATAGAGTCGGCGATTCGGGCCGGCACCCTTGAATAAATGAAAAGAGCCGCAATAATCATGCTGCCGATGTAAATCAAAAGGACATTCCAGTTGATGATGTCTTCCACCACATGAAAAAAAGCATGCATATGGGACGGCATGGAAGTCGCCGCAGCCTTTACATCTTCAGGCAGAATAAAAATTGTGTCAGGAAAAATCATTCCCAGGGCAAGAACCGCAATGGCAGCAATAGAAGTAAACCAAACCTTTTTACTCTGAAAGGCAATCACAAGCGCATACATCAGCACCGCGATCCCAAGTACAATCCATTTCATGTTTTCCATGGGGATACTGTACATTTTAATAGAAAAAAAATCAAGTTTTAAATAGCCAAACCTGCGTCATGCCTTGTTTCTCCTTCTACTTAAAGTATCTGGCGGTAAGAGCATCCGCAAGGTACTGGGCTTTGCGGAAAGTCTGAAGCATAAGCGGTGAAAAAAGCGGCACAAGAATCTTTATCTTTGCAAAGCCGCGTGCGTTACCAAAAACTCCCCTGACCATCTGGGTCTTTACAATACCGCAGAGTTCGTCGATAAGCAGTGGAATAAAGCGGAAAATTATTCCGGTCACAAGAACCACATATCTTACAGGAATCCTCATCATGGCAAGAGGCTTGAGCAGGGAAGAAAGCCCGTCAAGAATCTGTCTTTCGTTGGTGCTGAAGACAAAGGTTCCCACAGTGATGATTATGGCCGGTGCCCTGATAAAAGTCTTTATCAAAAGCAAAAGCTTACCACGGGTCATAACAAACCACTTCCACTGGAACATGATGTCCTGGGTGTCGTTGTTCTGGTAAAAGAAAAACTGGATGGCAGCAAAGAAAACAAGCCACGGCAGAATCTTGAGATATGCCCTGAGAGGTTTTGTGAGCGGATATCTGGCTAAAAGGGCATATATAATAGAAAGAAACAGCAGGGCTGCGACTCCGGCAGTAGGAATCACTGCCAGGGAACCTATAAAGAGGGCAAGGAAGACTATGAACTTTGCAAGGTCTCCCATGCGGCTTACGGGGGAATCGGGAATCTTTGGCGGTGCCATGAATGCGCCGGCTGCCTTCTGCAGTCTTACGATAAGGGAGGCGCTTTCCATGCACTTTTGTTCAGGCAAGTCTGTGGTGGCGGCAGTTTGTCCTTCTTTTTCCACTGGCTCCTGAACAGTTGAGGTAAGAGTTTCCCAGTTCAGGGATACATCCGCCATATCGGCTTCTTCCATGCGGTGAGTGCTGAAAAGAACCGTTTTTCCGCTGGCAGCCAGGTCTTTAAGGCACTTCATCACTGTGATTCTTGAGGTACTGTCCAAAGCGGATGTGGGTTCGTCAAAAAGTATAACCTGAGAGTCAAGCGCAAGTATTCCCGCAATGGAAAGTTTGCGTTTTTCTCCGCCTGAAAGCTGGAAAGTCCGCCTGTTCCCGAATTCCTTGTAGTCAAGTCCAACTGCATGCATGGAATTTTTTACGCGTTCAAGCAGGGCCTTTCCTTCCACTCCACGGTTCTGGGCACCAAAGGCAACATCATCTGCGGCATAGGGAGCAAAAAGTGCCGCGTCGCTTTCCTGCAGGCTGAGAGCAGGTCTCTGGTCTGAGTAAATATGTCCTTCACTGCACTGCTTCAGTCCGGCAAGACATTCCAGCAGTGTGGATTTTCCGCAGCCGCTTGGACCGGTCAGGGCTGTAAGAGTCCCTTTCCTAAGCTCAAGGTTCACCTTGGAAAATACCTGCCGGTCTGGGTAGGAAAACGAGATTCCCTCTGCCCTGAGTGCCACCGGAAGCTCTTCCAGTTTTCCAAGGTCCACGCTGCTGTCAAAGAGTTCGGCATCCTCCCGGAACACCTTGGTAAAAGTCTTTGTGTCAGCCATAAAGTCGGCGCTGCTTCCGTCAAAGACAATGCTTCCGCCGTCAAGTGCGATTATCCTCCCTGCACTGAGCGCTTCCTTCTGGTCGTGGGTCACATGGATTATAGTGTGCCCCTTTTTGTGCCACTGCTCCACAAAAGAGATGATTTCATCGCGTGCCTTGGGGTCGAGCATGGCAGTCACTTCGTCAAGAATCAAAAGGTCAGGAAAAAGGGCCAGTATTCCGCTGAATGCAAGTCTCTGGGTCTGGCCAAGGGAAAGTTCAAAAGTCCTGGAAGAGGCTCTGTCTGCAAGTCCTACCACGGAAAGACATTCCATGGTCCTCAGTTCCACTTCGTCGCGGGTCATCTCAAGATTCTGCGGACCAAAAGCGGTGTCGCGCTCCACAACACCTGCAACAATCTGCTCCTTGGGCTGCTGAAAGACTATCCCGGGAATCACGCCGTCAGCAAGTTCCAGTGAGCCGCTGTCCGGTTCAAAAAAGCCTGCAATCAGCCGTGAAAGAGTGCTTTTGCCCGAACCGTTGCTTCCCACCACCGCAATATATTCTCCAGGCAGAACAGAAAAACTGATCTGGTTCAGCGCCTTGGCAGAGGCCTGGGGATAAGCGTAGCAAACATCTTTTAAGCAAATAAGCGGCTTTTTTTCAGCCGCAAAAGTTTCATTTCCAGACATCGCCCAATACTACACTTTTTTTAGCGCTTGAACAATAGATGCAGTATGAAGTCTACCTTAGGTCCACTTTTGAAGAAACGTAATACTTGAATCCTTCCTGTTTGCAGTAAGATACTATGCTGTCCACAAGTTTTTGGTCCTTGGTGTATTCCAGAAGGTAGACTGAAAGCTTTGCGGCCTTGCAGTCTGCCAGGTATTGTGTAAAGTATTCGGTTTCCTCCGCGTCCTGGGCGGCAAAGATATCCTTTTTGTAGTCTTTGATTGTGGAGAAGACGCACTCCTGGTTTACGCCGCTTATGCAGGAAGTTTTTCCTTCCTTGATTAGCCTTGAAACAAAGGTGTCGCCTCCGTTTATGATTACTTCCGGGAGAATTTTCCTGAATCCGGAAGTGATTGTGCACAAGGCTTCAAAGAAAGAGTCTTCCTTGTGGTGGTAATATACGTCCGCATTGTCCACAAAGAAGCCGTCTATTCCGCTTGCGGCCAGCCGGGAGGCAAGTTCCTGCATGAATGTCTGCCACTTGGGGGCAGTGACGTCTACCCAGCATTCGTCTTCCCAGTTTGTGTAGACTTCCAGGCAGAGATCCTTGTAATCTTCGTAGTAGTCGCGGTAATCTTCCAGGGCTCCTGTGTTTATGTACGAAAAGACTTTGTGCCCCGAGTTTTTCCATGAGCGGATGTAGTCTTCCGACACTTCCTGCGCATCTATGACTATCGTGTCGTAGGAAAGGATGCGTTCCTCAAGTTCGTGGCCAGTCCTGGAGTTTTTTAGGTCGTCGGAACTGATTCCCAGGAACACTCCGTAGCTGGTGTTGTCGTTCTTTGTGGGTGTAGTGCTCGTGCAGGAGAGAAGCATTATTGCGCTTATAAGGCTGAAGAATAAATTAATTTTTCTCATGGGGTTACAAGATTAGCATTATTTGTTTTCTTTTGCAATCATTGTCAAGGTAACTTCCTGCATGGAATTAATTTCATCATGAAATGATTTAACA
>CAMNHD010000054.1 GCA_946538875.1 uncultured Treponema sp. | reverse complement strand
CGAGGGGTCGTATAAGAATTGAAAATTTAGGGAGTTTTCTATGAATGTATATGCCATTTACATGGTCTTTTTCTGTTTCTCCACATTTGTCGGTATACCGCTTCTATCTTCTTTCCAGGTGACTCAAATAAAAGGCTCCACTTATGCCGACTGGGTCTCAGGGCTGGGCGCAACACTCGGACCTGCCACGGGTATTGTTGTAGTAATTGCACTCATCGCATATTACATAATCAAACCGCTCTTAAAAACCATTAAGGAAACTGAAACCAGGGAACTCACCGAAGAGGAAAAATTCAATGCCTGCAAAGTTCTGAAAAGGCTCAACATTATGACTGTCGTTTCCCTTATCATAGGCTACCCCATTGGCAACGGAACCACAATCATCATAAAAACTATCACCGGAAAAGTCGCATATTCAGCACAAGACATCGCCATCATCATGGTACTCATCCTCTGCTATGCAATAATCTCAATCGAGTACTGCATAACATGTTTTTCCGTCGTGGCCAGCAAGGAACTGGAAAAGCTGAAGATTCATAACTTGGACAAGATGAATGCAAAGCCCTTTTCCTCCTCTGTCCTAAGGATACTGATAAGCATCATTGTCACCTGCTGCTGGCACTTGTTCTGCAGCGGCTACAGTGCGATCCGTCACGGCTGGACAATACAGAAGTTCCTTTCCAAAGCCCTAATTGCATATCTCTACGGCTTTTTGTATACGGACACACTGTTCATAATGGTACTGCGCTCATTGCGGCAGAGGTTCAAGAACACCATCAGGCAGGTTTCAGATCTCAGGGAAAACGGAGATTTGGTTTCAAGGCTCAACATCAGCACCTTTGACGACTTTGGCATCGTAATGACCGAAATGAACAAGCTGATGGACTTTCTCAAAGCTTCCTTCTCAACGCTTAAGGCTGAAAATCTGAATGTTGACACAGACGCAAGGGAACTGCTGAACGTTACGGAAACTTCATCTTCGGGTATAACGCAGATTGTCTCGTCTTTTGAAAACATGGCAGAACAGAACGCCCGGCAGGATAAACTCCTTGCAGACGCCAAGACAAACATAGAAAAACTCAACGAAAAGGCTTCAACTGTCAGCCGGATTATGGAGACACAGGCAGAGTCCGAAAAGGAAAACGCCGCTTCCATCAGAGAAATGGTTTCCAATCTTTCTGAAATAGCCGCCCTTATCGAAAAAGCACAGGTTCTTTCCCAGGAACTTACCCAACAGTCTTCCACAGGCAGGAAAGAGGTCGAAAAGAGCCAGACGGTCATAAATGACATTTCCGAAAAATCCAAGAGAATGAGCGACGTGCTTCAGGTAATCGATTCCGTGGCAAACCAGACAAACCTTCTTGCCATGAATGCGGCTATAGAAGCTGCACATGCCGGCGAAGCTGGAAAAGGCTTTGCCGTCGTCGCAGGAGAAATCAGAAAGCTTTCCGAAGATACGCAGAAGTCGGCCCGTGACATCAGCAATATTATCAGCGAAATTGTTGCGGTAATACAAACCGGTGAGCAGAGTATGACCGACACCCAGTCTGCCTTTAGAAAAATCGGTGAAAAGATTAACGTCCAGTATTCGGCAGTTGAGGAAATCTCCAAGTCAATCATCCTTCAGTCTGAAAAGGCAAATGCGGTTCTTGACAAGACAAACAACATCACCGCCAAGATTTCAGAAGTGAGCGAGCTGATAAAAAGCCAGACCGGCTACACCCATGAAATCAAAAACGGCATAGAAGACATAGTAAACCTTGCCTCTGTGGTTAACGGAGCCATGGATGAATCAGAAGCTGTTGTAAGGGAATTTTCCGATTCCTTCAAGACGGTAAAAGATAAAGCTGAACAGAACAGAATATCTGTCACAAAGATCACAAAGGAAATCGAAAGGTTCTCCCTGTAGGCGGCATAATGGCTTGTTATGTTCACAAAGCGGCAAATCATGACATGCTGCATATTATCCCGCCAGGAGTTGCATAAGGTACAGACTTTACCCTTCCTGCTCAAAAAGACTAAGCAGGGACTTACAGCCGGCGGTAATCTGGGCATAGACAGTTTCAAAATCGCCGGTATACCAGGGGTCTTCTATGTCCTTTTCCGAGCCAGAGTAGGAACGAAGCTTGTGCAGCTTGCCATCCGGGTCCCCTCCAAAGATTCTTTCCATGTTGACCATGTTGGCTGAATCCATTCCTATTATCAGGTCAAAATTTTCATAATCGGCCCTTCTTATCTGGCTTGCCCTGTGTCTAGACATCGGAATTCCCTTCTGGCCCAATAGCCTCACTACTGGCGGATAGGGAGGGTTGCCGATTTCCTCAGTACTGGTGGCCTTTGAGTCAATCACAAAACTGTCATCAAGTCCACTTTCGCTTACCAAAAACTTCATCACAAACTCAGCCATAGGCGAACGGCAGATGTTTCCATGGCAGACAAAAAGAATACGCACCGGTTTGTTCATAGCTCCCCCTTTTTTAAAATTAGTTTGCCCCTTCCACAGGAACCTTTTTCCCTTCCCCACATTCATCCGCTCCGTAGGTGCACCAAAGGTCCTTCATGCTGCCAGAGGACTGAGCCGCACCGTTTTTGCTGAAGCTTATCTTGTAGGAATTGATTTTGTACTTAGCCTTTAGGGGTATGTCTTCCGTCACCGCATGCAAAAAAAAACAGAAAACACTTTTTTTCATGCACAGAACCCCATTATAGAAGAGTATAAAGTAAGTTCAACTTTTTTTCAATAAACGTTCCAAAAACAAAGCGCAAAGGCAAAAAAAGAAGCGTCTGACACATTGACGAAAAATGTCAAAATAATTAGAATAGCTTCAGATGCTTAAAGTATCTTGTCAATTTGGATTATTAAGGAGAACAAGATGGTCGTAAAACCAATGATTCGCAGCAACATTTGTATAAACGCACACCCCATCGGATGTGCCAAGGAAACTGCCCGCCAGATTTCCTATATAAAAGAACAGAAGGCAAAAAGGGGTATCAAGACTCCTGCTGAGGGAGGAAAAGGCCCAAAAACTGTTCTTGTTTTGGGTTGCTCCACAGGTTATGGACTTGCAAGCCGCATAAGCGCCGCCTTTGAATATGGTGCCGACACAATAGGCGTTTCCTTTGAAAAGGAAGCCACAGACCGCAAGGGAGGAACTCCCGGCTGGTACAACAACAAGGAGTTTGACCGCGAAGCTCTGGCAGCCGGTCTTAAGGCCGTTACTTTCAATGCTGACGCATACAGCGACGAAACCCGCAAAACTGTTATTGAACAGGTAAAGGCATGGGGCCGCAAATTTGACCTGGTTGTTTACTCTCTTGCAAGCCCCGTAAGAACTGACCCGGACACACAGGTTCTTTACAAGTCTGTCATCAAGCCGATTGGAAAAGAATATTCAGGGGCTGCCCTTGACATGATGACCGGTAAGATTACCCAGGCTTCCACCAGCCCTGCTGAAGGGGACGAGATTGCCAATACAGTGAAAGTTATGGGCGGCGAAGACTGGCAGCGCTGGATCAAGCAGCTTAAAGAGGCTGGCGTTCTTGCCGACGGATGCCGCACTGTGGCATATTCATACATCGGTCCCGCTTTGAGCCAGACAATTTACCGCGACGGTACAATCGGCGAGGCTAAGAAGGATTTGGAAAAGCGCGCCAAAGACATTGACGCTTCTCTCAAGGAAATTGGCGGCGGTGCTTTTGTCAGCGTAAACAAAGGACTTGTAACCCGCTCTTCTGCCGTTATCCCCATTATTTCCCTTTACCTTGGCGTTTTGTTCAAGGTGATGAAAAAAGCCGGAACCCACGAGGGCTGCATTGAGCAGATGGAACGTCTCTTTGCCGAACGCCTTTACACAGGGGCCGACAATGGTGCCGGAAATGTTCCTGTGGACAGCGAAAACCGCATCCGCATTGATGACTGGGAACTGGATCCTGCTGTTCAGGCCGAGATTGACCGCATCATGCCGACCGTAACGGAAGAAAACGTAAATGAAACCACAGACCTTGAAGGCTTGCGCCACGACTTCCTCAGCATCAACGGCTTTGACATCGAAGGCGTTGACTACGAAGCCGACCTTGCCGACATGCGCAACATCGACTAAGTAATAAAACACAGCATACAAGGGGTACAGCAGCTCTACAGCTTCTGTGCCCCTACAAAATCCGGCAATTCAATAGGTTCAATTCCGAACCTGAGCGCAAAATCCCTTGACTTCCACGCATTCATCAAAATATCCTGAGGCTTATGGGCATCAGAGTTGCAGATAACCCGGCACTTTGTCTGCGCCACCATCTCCCAGAACTCCACATACGGATACTGACATCTCATACCACGGCTGGTTTCGTTTGGTTCCCGGCTTAAACCAAGACCATTCACTTCCAGCGGCAGATTCAAATCCACAGCGGCATCCAGTATTGCCTTGAGGCATGCCTCCGTTTCCTGGTCCCACTCCTTCCAACCGGCCATAAACAGGTCAGGATGTGCCAAAAAAGCAAAGGCTCCGCTGGCCATACCCTCAATGGTCTGATCAACGTAGGCATGGAGATTTGCAACAGTGCCAAGGTTTCCAGCCCAGATGCGCTCGCTTCCCTCGGCAAGCCAGTGTGAACCTAGAACAAGATAGTCGGCCCCGCACTTTTCCCTTAAATCCGAACAATACCATGAGGCAAAATTTCTGTCCCACTCGCACTCGTAACCGGTGTATATAGGAAAAGAAGCCTGCTCCTTTGCCTGCCTGATTGATTCCAGATACAGAGGAACCTCTTCCACAGACATGCGGACATGCTGCCAAGTGTCACCAAAAGACTCCGGATAAGGACAATGGTCAGAGACACCAAGGGCTGTGCATCCTTCACGCTCTGCCTGCTTTACATAATCAACAGGCAATCCGACAGCATGCCTGCACAGTTCAGTATGGGAATGAAAGTTAGCAATCTTTTTCATAAGTACAATCCTAAAAAATAAGGCCCCCAAATTGCTTTGAGGGCCCCGTCAGCTAAAAAATATTCAGCGAATTAAAGTTTATTTCTTTGAAGACTTCTTAGCAGCTGCCTTTTTTGCAGCAGGCTTTTTTGCTGTGGCTTTCTTGGCACCAGCCTTCTTTGCTGGAGCTGCCTTGGCATTTGCCTTGATTACAGCCTGTGCACCAGCCAAGCGTGCGATAGGTACGCGGAATGGTGAGCAGGAAACGTAGTTCAGGCCGATGTCATAGCACAGAGCGATAGAAGCAGGGTCTCCACCATGCTCACCGCAGATACCAAGGTGCAGGTCAGACTTTACAGCGCGACCCTTTTCCTCGGCAATGCGCATAAGAGCACCTGGTCCTTCCGGATCAAGCTGCTTGAATGGATCTTCCTCAAGAAGGTTGTTCTTGGTGTAGCAGTCAATGAACTTACCATAGTCATCGCGGCTGAAACCGAATGAAGTCTGTGTAAGGTCGTTTGTACCGAATGAGAAGAAGTCTGCTTCCTTTGCAATCTTGTCAGCTGTAAGAGCAGCACGTGGGAACTCTATCATGGTACCAATCTGGAATGAAAGGTTCAACTTCTGTGACTCGTTGACCTTGGCGATTACAGCCAGAGCCTGATCGCGTACAGTTGTGAACTCGTTCACGGAAATTACGTTTGGAATCATGATGCGTACATCATGTGGGAGTCCCTTCTTTTCTGCATCGGCAGTTGCCAGGGCGATTGCCTCAACCTGCATCTCGTATACTTCAGGATATGTGATGGCAACGCGGACACCACGGTGACCGAGCATTGGGTTTGCTTCCTGCAGTGCGTTGATCTTGACCTTGAGGTCAGATACATCTTTTCCGAGAGTATCGGCAAGCTGCTTGATTTCAGCTTCTGCATTTGGCTTTGGAACGAATTCGTTCAGCGGCGGGTCCAAGAGACGGATAGTAACCGGGCGGCCTTCCATAGTCTTGATGATACCTGCAAAGTCCTTCTTCTGGAGAGGAAGAATCTTCTTGAGAGCCTTTCTGCGCTCGTCAGTGTTGTCTGCAAGAATCATATCGCGGAAGAACGGCAGCTTCTCCGGGTCAAAGAACATGTGCTCTGTGCGGCAGAGACCGATACCGTTTGCTCCGAACTTGAATGCCAATGGAGCTTCGTTCTGCTCTGCGTTACCCAGAACATCGAATCCCTTGACCTTCTTTCCAGAAGCGGTAACACGGACAGACTTTGCGCGGACTTCGTCAGCCCAGCCCAGGAATGTCTCAAGCTCGTCGGAAAGAGTTGCAGGAACTACAGGGAGAACTCCCTTGTAAACCTTACCGGTTGTACCGTCGATGGTGATATTGTCACCCTTCTTGAATGTCTCCTCACCGATAACAACTTCGTTTGCGTTCGGGAATGAAACAGCGTCACAACCAGAAACACATGGCTTACCCATACCGCGTGCAACAACAGCAGCGTGTGATGTGCGTCCACCAGTAGAAGTAAGGATACCTTCTGCAGCGTTCATACCTGCGATGTCTTCAGGAGATGTCTCCTTGCGGACCAGGATAACCTTCTTTCCCTTTTCAGTCCATGCTTCTGCTTCGTCAGCAGTAAACACGATCTGTCCTGAACCTGCTCCCGGAGAAGCATTCAGACCCTTTGCCAACTCTTTCTGAGTCTTGACAACCTTCGGGTCCAGTGCCGGGTGAAGCAGCTGATCAAGCTGTTCAGGCTCAACACGGGTAAGAGCTGTTTCCTTGTTGATAAGCTTTTCGTTGACCAGGTCAACAGCAATCTTTACAGCGGCGGCACCAGTGCGCTTACCATTGCGGCACTGCAGCATGAACAGGCGGCCTTCCTCAACTGTGAATTCCATATCCTGCATATCGCGGTAGTGCTTCTCAAGCTTTGTGCGGATGTCGCAGAGCTGCTTGTAAATCTTTGGATTTGTGTCCTTGAGCTGTGAAAGTTTCTGAGGTGTGCGGATACCGGCAACAACGTCCTCACCCTGAGCGTTCATCAGGTACTCGCCCATGAAGATGTTGTCTCCGTTTGAAGGATCGCGGCTGAAGCAGACACCAGTTCCAGAAGTCTCGCCCTTGTTACCGAAGACCATAGCCATACAGGTAACAGCTGTTCCCTTGAGTGCGCCTTCCTTGATGTTGTTCAGTTCGCGGTACTTGATTGCGCGTGGGTTCATCCAAGAACCGAATACTGCGTTGATTGCTCCCCAGAGCTGTTCTTTCGGATCCTGTGGGAAGTCAGTTCCCTTCTTTGCCTTGTAAACTTTCTTGTAGTTTGCAACCAGCTTCTGCAGGTCAGATGTGTCCATCTCGGTATCAAGCTTGATACCCTTAGCCTTCTTAATCTTTTCGATTTCGGCTTCAAACAAGTCATGGTCAACACCCATTGCAACATCGCCGTACATCTGGATAAAGCGGCGGTAAGCATCCCATGCAAAGCGTGGGTTCTGAGTCTTTGCGGCAAGACCTTCAACAGCTTCGTCGTTAAGACCCAGGTTCAAGATTGTGTCCATCATACCAGGCATTGAAATTGCTGCGCCAGAGCGAACAGAAACCAAAAGTGGATCCTCTGGGTCGCCAAGCTTCTTGCCCATTGACTTTTCGAGCTTTGCCAGGTAAGCGTCAACGTCAGCCTCTAACTGTGCTGGGTAAGTGCGGTCGTTGTCATAAAAATACTTACAGACATCTGTTGAAATTGTGAATCCAGACGGAACTGGAAGTCCGATTGTTGCCATCTCGGCGAGGTTGGCACCCTTTCCACCGAGCTCAGCACGCATCTCTGCGTTGCCTTCAGCTTTTCCGTCACCGAAAAAGTAAACGTATTTGGTCTTAGCCATTAAGATCCTCCATATATATGTGTTCAACAGTATATCGTTAATTTATTTTAGGGTCAACGGTTACAAGGGTTTTCCGCAGGAATTCCTCATATTTTACAGGGCTTTTCCGTTTTTTTTGCGCACATCTTTTCTGAACGGTGCAGATCAGGGCAGACTACGCCGGGGTGGAGGGGCACGGAACGTGTTGCCGCCTGCGGCAATGAAGGGCTGCGCCCGGAACCCCGGAACACCGGGAATAGTGAGAGGCAAAGGCTTCCGTAAAAAA
>CAMNHD010000053.1 GCA_946538875.1 uncultured Treponema sp. | reverse complement strand
GTGCATTCTGCGGCAGGCCGGCTGACGAAAACCGCAGGGTGGTAAAGTCGCCCAACCAGGATGTCTACATCTGCGAGCATTGTGTGGCTGCATGCCAGACTGTGCTGAACGACGAGCGCCACTCTATTACGCCGATTGACATGGCGGATGTGCCTTCCCCAAAGGAATTCAAGGATTATCTTGACCAGTATGTAATTGGTCAGGACTATGCCAAGAAGGTGCTGTCCGTGGCAGTCTACAACCATTACAAGCAGCTTTCTGTCTCAAAGGAAAAGCAGGCCGCAAGCGATGTGCGCATTGAAAAATCCAACATTCTGCTGCTTGGTCCCACCGGAAGCGGAAAGACTCTCCTTGCAAAGACCCTTGCCCAGAGGCTCAAGGTGCCCTTTGCCATTGCAGACGCCACAACTCTGACCGAGGCGGGCTATGTGGGCGAAGACGTGGAAAACGTGCTGCTCAAGCTTATCAATGCGGCAGACGGTGATGTCTCTGCCGCAGAGCGTGGAATCATCTTCATTGACGAAATTGACAAAATCAGCCGCAAGAGCGAAAACACTTCCATCACACGCGATGTCAGCGGTGAAGGTGTCCAGCAGGCTCTTCTCAAGATTCTGGAAGGAACACATGCTTCCGTACCGCCTCAGGGAGGACGCAAGCACCCCAACCAGGAGATGATCGAGATTGACACAACCAACATTCTGTTTATCTGTGGCGGTGCATTTGTCGGTCTTGACAAGATTATCGAGGAACGCCTTTCTTCTTCATCTATCGGTTTCGGTGCAAAGGGAACACAGCGCACGGAAGAGGAACGCATGGCGCTTTTGAATCAGGTTACTTCCGACGATCTGGTCAAGTTCGGTATCATTCCTGAACTTATCGGCCGTCTGCCTATGACATGCGCCCTTAAGGAACTGACACGCGAGGACCTCAAGCGCATTCTTGTCGAGCCAAAGAACTCCATCACCAAGCAGTTCCAGGCAAGCTTTGCCATTGACGATGTGGATCTCAGCTTTAACGACGAGGCCATTGACGAAATTGCAAGCATCGCCATCAAGAGCAAGACAGGTGCACGCGGACTCAGGGCAATTGTTGAGCATATTCTGCTTGACATTATGTTCGAGGTACCAAGCATCAAGGGTAAGAAGCGTCTTGAAATCAACAAGGACATTGTCCAGCAGAAGTCCATCCCTGATGTGGAAAAGCTTCTGATTGACCAGAAGACTGCATAAGTTCTCTGGTACAATAAATAATGCCGCTGGGGACCTTACCGGCGGCTTTTTTTTATACAAAAAGTGAAACTACATAAACCAGCCCCCCCCCGCCTGCCATATATGGTCCGAAGGGAAACGCCCTGTCCACGGGCTTCTTTCCAAACAGACACCTTATGGCAAAGACACTTGCTGCACACAGACATGAAAGCGCAAAGCCCAGACTTGCCGCAAGGGGTCCGGCAAAGAGTCCGCAGACGGCGGAGTACTTTACGTCTCCCCAGCCCATTCCGCCTTTTGTCAGCAGTCTTACCAGGGCAAATAGTGCTGCGGCACAGGCGGCGGCAAGAAGATGGACGGGAAGTGTTCCGCAAAGGAGCAGGGTCCTAAGCAGGAGGAGTACTGCGAATGTGCTGTAGTTCAGCCAGTTGGGAATGCGCATTGTCTTTATGTCGTACAGGACCACGCCTATTGCGGACACAAGGAACACTAAGACAAGCACAGATTCCTTCCATATAATAGGTCTCATTGATCCTGTTCATCCTGCTGCTCAAAGTCCTGGGGGGAACTCAGTCTTCCGCCGTAGAGAACCTTGGGATACACTGTTAGACCAAGTTTCTTTTCCAGCGCGGCATACTGCTCCATCTCCCACGCATCGCCTATAACACAGTTGATTCCGTTCTGACCGGCACGCGCTGTTCTTCCTGCCCTGTGCACAAAGAAATCAGTTCCCTGGGGAAGATCCATCTGCACCACATGGCTTATCCCTGGGATATCCAGTCCACGTGAGGCAAGGTCGCTTGTGACCAGTATGCTGAGCTTACCGCTTCTAAAACGGTCTATGGCCTGCTTGCGGAGTTTCTTGTCTGTCTTGGAGCTTAGTCCTTCGCATTCCACCTTGTGGTAGCGCAGTTTTCCCACTATAATGTCAATCTGGTCGGTCTTGGCGGTGAACACTATAAGCTTCCGGGGTTTTACTGCGCTTATAAAGGAACGCAGAGTGTCTATCTTGTCGCGGCGCTCCGCAAAGATGGCCCAGTGTGTTATACGCCTGCGGAGTATGTCCTCGGGGGGAAGTGTCACCAGAAGGATGCCGCTCCGGTCGGTTGTGGCGGCGTCTTTTGCGGTCGAGTCCCCGTTTTTTGCACTCAAGGCACCCGTTACACCAGAAGTGCCCCCCTTATCCGCACAAGAGTCACCCGCTTCCCCAAAAGACTCCCTGGCCTTTACAAGGATTTTACGCGTATAGTTACTCACAGTGGCAGAGTTTCCCACAAGCTGGACATCACGCGGAAGCCGTTCAAGAAGCCCCTGGGTAGCATCGCGCAGCTCCGGGCTAAGCAGACGGTCAGCCTCGTCAAGCACAAGCACATCAACTGCATCAGCCTTAAGCTTCTTCAAGTGGATAAGCTCCAAAAGGCGGGAAGGTCCCCCTATGACAATTTCTGGCTTGGCCTTGAGGGCTTCTATCTGGCGCGCAATCGGTGAGCCGCCGATACACAGGGCAACAGGCAGGGAACTGACCAGCTGCACCTGGACCTTAATCTGGGAGGCAAGTTCGTAAGTCGGGGAGGCAATAAGAAGCCTCACATTTCTCCGAGGATTTTCAGACCCTTCAAGGCGTTCCACAAGCGGCAGAAGATATGCAAAAGTCTTTCCAGTGCCAGTCTCGCTCTGAAAAAGAAGATTCCTGCGCTGAGAGACAAGCGGCACAACCTGTTCCTGCACCGCGGTGGGTTCTGTAATTCCAAGAGCCTCAAGCTTAGAGCAGAGTTTCTGACTGATTCCTAAATCGATAAAAGTACTCATGCACACACTATAGCAAATTTTAGTTTTTTGTGATATAGTATAATTCTATGAAAGTAGGAATTGATACATTCGGCTGCGCACACGGCCGCTCAGGACTAGGATCATACCTCATGTCCCTATTACCTCATCTCAGCGAAGATGACGGCATAACTTACGAATTATTCGGTTCAGAAGTGGACCGCTACACATACACCTCAAAACGCGCCATGGACTACGTGGCGGTCAACATTCCGGAAAGCCTGCCCGCAGAGCGTCTCTGGCACCAGTTCAGGCTCAACAGCTTTGGCCGCCGCCAGAAATACGATGCAATACTGTACACCGCAGGAAGCCGCATGCTGCCCAACAGGTTCAAAATCCCCGGAGTTGCACTGGTAAACGACGTGGTTTCCAACCTGTTCGAAACAAGCGACGACCGCTGGCTGCGCAGACAGATAAAACGCGGACTCTCAAAGTGCCAGTGCATAATCACCTCAAGCAATTACATAAAAAAAGACCTTGAGTGCTCCGGCATAGACTGTTCCAGGGTGGAAGTAATCCACAACGGAATCGACCACAGTGTCTTCTACCCTGCTGAACCCATGGCACTTGAGGCAGACGTCATAGACATAAAGCCCTTTGCAATAAAGCGCCCCTACCTTATCTACGCAAGCCGTATGCAGAATGCAGAAAAAAAGCACATCGAACTCATAAATGCATTCGCCGACTTCAAGAAAAAGACAGGCCTCCCCCACCGCCTGGTCATAGCCGGCAGCGAAGACAAATACGGCGAGCAGGTCCACAAAGCGGCCTTTTCCTCACCTGTGGCAAGCGACATCTTCATTACAGGATACTTTCCTCACGAGCACTTTCCAGAACTGTACCGCAACGCAGACGCGTGCATCTTCCCGTCAGTCACAGAGGGAGTCGGGCTTTCCGTCCTGGAGGCGATGGCTTCGGGCTTACCAGTGGCATGTTCAGGCGCAGGAGGACTTCCCGAAATCGCAGGAGACAACGCGCTCTTCTTTGACAGCGACAATATCAGCGACTTCTCCGCAAAAATCGAGCAGGTCGTCACAGACAAGGAACTCAGGCAGAAGCTAATCAAGGGCGGTATCGAGTGGTCAAAGCAGTATTCCTGGGAAAACACAGCCCGCGAGACAGAAAAGATTCTTAAAACCATCACCCAGGAATGATTTTTCCATTTTGGACGGTCCCCACAATGTAAAGCGGCATTTTCCGGGAATAAGACACACTTATTTGAGCTACCGGCCTTCCGGGGTTCGCTCCCGCTCATTGCCGACCGTCTGCCTCCCGCATCCGGCCGCCAACTAAAGCCCCTCCACGCCGGCGTCCACCGCACCCCGCCCACCGAAATCAATTATTGACGGCACGTCAGGTGTTACGATTGCAGCACAGTTTTTTTTGATTCCCTTCAGCTCTTACAGGCCCAGTAAACAGGCTTATTCATTCCATGCACTTTTTCCCCTATTGTTCAAGGCTTGCTTTTTTGGTATAATGTATGTCCGCTAATCTATGGAAACCAAGAGGAATTTTTTGTGTTTTTAAAAAGTCTAGAGATATTCGGCTTCAAGTCTTTTGCCGACCGCACACAGATTCAGTTCGCAGACGGCATCACAGCCCTGCTGGGGCCTAACGGATGCGGCAAGAGCAATGTCGTGGACGCCATCAAGTGGGTCCTTGCCGAAAACAAATCCAAGAACCTCCGTGCCTCTTCTATGGAAGATGTTATATTCAACGGTACAGAATCACGTCCGGCCCTCTCAATGGCAGAAGTGACCCTTACCATCGCCAATGAAAAGGGACTTCTCCCCATGAGTGACAGCGAGATTGCCATCAAGAGGCGTCTCTACCGCTCAGGAGAAAACGAATACTTCATCAACAACCGCCAGTGCACGGCTACCGAAATCCGCCGTCTTTTCATGGACACTGGTGTCGGAAAGGCCGCCTACTCAGTCATGGAGCAGGGTAAAATCGACCAGATTCTTTCGTCAAAGCCGGAAGACCGCCGCTATCTTTTCGAAGAGGCAGCAGGTATCAGCCGTTCCAAGGCCGAAGTTGCCGAGGCTGAGCGCGAACTGGAAAAGACCCGCGCAAACCTTGCCCAGATAGACATAAGCCTTCAGGAAACCAAGAGAAACTACGACACCCTTAAGGTTCAGTCAGACAAGACTGTAAAGCACAGAAAGCTTCAGGATGCGAAATTCAATTACGAGCTTGACATTCAGCTGCTGCGTCTAAAGGACTTTACCCAGAACAAGGCACGTCACGAACAGGCGCGTCTGGAAGCAGAGCAGAAACGCGACGCGGCGATTCAGGAAATTCAGGCCATCTACAACTCCCTCAACGAAAACACCGACCGTATAAGGGAACTGCAGGAGCAGGTGGCGGCAAAGGAACAGACCCAGATCAAGCTTATTACCGAGCAGAGCGGTAAAAAGACCCTTGCAAGCCAGCTCCGCCAGCAGCAGAGTTCAATCAAGGAAAAAATCTATCAGATAGAAGGCCGTATAAAGGCACTTTCCGAACAGATTGACGAGTCCACAGAAGAAATCGACAACCAGAAGGCTGAACTCCGCGACAAGGAAAAGCAGGTCAAGGACATAGAGCAGAACATTGAAAGTTTTGCGGAGAACATCCGCCAGGCTTCACTCCAGATAGAAGAAAACGAGCGCCTGATAAACACAAATTCGGGAAAAATCCGCAATCTGGATGCAGAACGCGCAGAACTCCAAAAGCAGCTTGCTTCCATCACAGAAGACATTGTCACAGAGCTTGACGCAAAACTCAAGAATGCAGGCTATTCTTCATCCAGCAACCGCAGTGCAAAGGAAGAACTTGACACCCAGCTTGAAAAAATCCGCATTTTTGTCACTGGACGCGCAAACATATTCTCAGACTATTCATCCCTGCCCTCTCCATCCTCAAAGGATGCCCAGAAATTCAGCGGGGATGCCCTCCAGGCTTTCAAGGACCTTGGCTCCATGCTTGAAGGTCTCAGCACCTGTATAGACAAGTACACAAAGACCACGCCTCAGTTTATAGACGACTTTCTTTCGCCGGAAGGTATCATAACCAAAAAGAGAGCCATCGACGAAGCAATAGAAGCAAATTACACCCAGATAGACAATATAAAGAAAGAAAGTGCAGAGCTTGATAAGCTGAACACCGAACTCAACAAGAAGATTGTGGAATTAAAGGACACTCTCTCCAACCTGCACGTCAACCGCGCAACTGTTGTACAGCAGATAAACACCTGCAACCAGCAGATTTCCACTCTTCAGCGCACTCTTGCCGTCCAGGAAAACTCAAAGCGTGACCAGGAGAACGAACTCTTCCAGGAAAACCGGCGCCGTGAAGAGATGGATGAACAGCTTCAGGAAATCGAGGAATCCATCGCTGATATTGAACTTGAGTGCCGCCGCCTGGCAGATGAGCTGAAAGGGCTGGATGTTCAGATTGCCGAATGCAACAGCAAGAACAATGGTAAGGAAGCCGCCCTTAAAAAGAAGCAGGAAGAACGCAACAAGTACCAGTCACAGCTTGAACGCTACACTGTGGACATTGCACAGAACGAAACTGAAATCCGCAGCGTAAAACAGAACTTCCAGGACAATTATTCGCGCAACCTCATGGAATTCGAGGAGCGCATGTACACCATCACGGAGACTACCGAATCCCTGCGCAAGAAGCTTGCCGAGACTAAGCAGAAGCTGAACGAGCTCGGACCGGTCAATCTCATGGCTGTAGAGCAGTTCCAGGAGGAAAAGGAACGCTACGAGCGCCAGGTGGAAAGTTATAACGATGCCCAGAAAACCCTGCAGAATCTGGTCAAGGTCAGCGAAGAAATCCGCAGCAAGTCTGCCGAGATGTTCGTCACAACCTACAACAGAATCCGCAAGAACTTCCACAATATGTTCCGCCGTCTCTTTGTGGACAACGAGGGACACGGTGGCGGCAAGGCGGATCTCCGTCTGGTCGACCCGACAAATGTCCTTACCTCAGGCATCGAGATTCTGGCCCAGCCGCCAGGAAAGAAGCTTCAGTCAATTTCACTGCTCTCCGGCGGTGAAAAGACAATGACTGCGGTTGCCCTTCTGTTCGCGACCTACCAGGTCCGGCCAAGTCCATTCTGTCTGCTTGACGAGATTGACGCCGCCCTTGACAACAAGAACGTAACAAGTTTTATCAGTACTCTCCGCACCTTTGCCAACGTGAGCCAGTATATTGTCATCACGCACAATACAAAGACTGCTGTCGGTGCATCCACAATGATTGGTGTTACTATGGAAGAAAGCGGTATTTCCAAGGTTGTCCAGATGCGCAAGGACGAAGACACTCTTAACGCACGTCTTTCCTACGACAATGACGACAATTTTGTGGAAGAGGATGTCGAGCCGGAAGAAGGTATCGTCATACCGCCACGTCCACAGCGTAGAAAGCACAATCCTGACGGAACTTTGGCAGAAGAGGAAAAAGTAGTTGACGCAAAGACCATTTCGGAAGAAAATATAAGTGATGCTTCCCCTGAAGCGGAAAATGCCGTTGCTCCAGTTCAAGGGCCGCAGACAGAAGATTCTGCACAGAGTGACTCAGCCGAATCAGCCGTGACAGACGCCGCAGCTGGTGAAGAGGCCGTCCAGCCTTCAGCCGGAACGGAAGAATTCACGGAAAACCCCGACTCTGCCGAAGATAAAGGGAAGGATAAACAGTAAAATTTGAGAGGAAAGTGATGAATACTGCCGGAATAAAGGAACGCATAAAGGATTTTATCCAGAATACAAGCCGTCTTACGCTTACTATACTGGGAATTCTTATACTCTTTATCATCAGTGCAGTCATTATCCTGATATCAAATGCCGTGCGGGGCTCCAGAAAGCCGGCAGAGCTCTTCAACCCCACGGCTTTTTCCAAGGAAGAGGAATTCATAGCACCTCAGAACTCAAATCTCACGGAAGACTATTATTTCTCACGCACAACAAAGGATCTCTGGACAAAGGAGGATGCCGGACAGTGGTTTACACAGCCAAGTCCATCCTCCATGCAGGAACTCAGAAAGGACAACAGTTCTGTTGTTGAAGATATACTAGGAGCAGCACCATGAACAAAAAGAATTTATTCCTTACGGCGGCAGTATCCGCTTTGACCGCGGCAGCTGTACCCGCAGGCGCACAGACTCAGGAAGGTGAAAACACT
>CAMNHD010000052.1 GCA_946538875.1 uncultured Treponema sp. | reverse complement strand
TCACATTCATCTCGTTGGTGTAATAATCCACATAACCTGTAATGTAGACTTCGGCAGGTGAAGGGCGGCCCTTTTCAATGGCAAGTTTTACGCGGGTTGAACTTTCTACTGTGTAGTATTCGATGTCTGCAAGGCGGAGCTCAAGTTCATCAGACAGATAGTCTGCAAAAGCCTGGCGTTCCTTGTACTCCGGACTGGTCTGGCGGTCATTGGTGATAGCAGCACGCTGGAACGGAAGAACGGCGATTGTGGTGGCGACATTCATGTTGAGCTGAGCTGGACGCGTTACCTTGGAGGAAACTGTGGTGGCACAGGAAATCATCGTCAGTCCTGCAATGACACAAAGTGATAGGAAAGATGCAATCTTTTTCATTTTTAACCTCTTGGAACAATTTTTGAAAAGTGTATAAAACACATGAAATTTTCAGCGCAGTAACATCTCATAATCCATGGTCTTTGAGAGCAACGCACTTTAACGGTTTTCATTTTAAAGCAATACTAAAAAAAGTCAAGTTTGCTAACAAAAACTTATATTCTTATTACAAGGATTTATATCTTCTCAGCGTGGTTCAAAGCAGCCTCCAAAAAAGCCGCTTGAAGAAACCGGTTCACCGTTGGCCGCAAGGTGCGAGGCATCCCCCAGCTGCTGGACACGGAAAACAACTTCACCGGGAACTCTCTCCTCTGCCCCGGCCACAGTCACGGAAGTCGGAGGCACAAAGAATCCCTGCCACAACTGAACGGGCGAAATCCCCAGCAGGTGGGAAAGTATCACGAACATGACTCCCAGGTGGCATACAAACAAAATGTTGCGGTCGTCAAGACTTGTCTGGAGAGAATTAAGGTGAGTGTCAACGGCGGCTTCTTCGCTGGTCAAGTGAGGCGTGCACTTGTACACAGGAATCTTGGCATCAGTTCTTTTGTACCCCAGTGACTCAAGAACTTTGTCAAAGCCATCGCAGACCATCCTGTATTCCTCAGCTATTCCGGCTTTTTTCATGGCCTTATGCCCTGACCATGCAAATCGGTCAAAAAAACGCTTCTGGCCAAAATATTCACGCGGCAGCCAGTCCCAGCAGATTCTCATTCGGCCATCAAGCGGGTCTTCTATGCGCTTGTCGAATTCCTTGAGCCATGGAAGCGTCTCCGCACTTATCTTCATTTTTTCAAGGAAAGGCTTTGCGGTGTCCTGTGCGCGTCCATAAGGCGAGACATATACCTTGTCCACTTTCCAGCCGCTTACCCGCCTTCCCAGAAGTTCAGCTTCGCGCCACCCCTTCTCCGTAAGAGTATTGTTCTTATAGTCAGGGTCGCCGTGCCGGATAAAAATCAAATGCATTCTATTATCTCCTTAATGCGGCAAGATATTCCTTATGCTCCGGAGAAATCCGGAAGCTTTCCCTTGCCTTTTGAATAGTCTTGTTATGGGTCCAAAGTTCAAGCCGATTCTGCTCAAGCACCTTCACCGCGGCATCCCACTGCTTTGCAAGTGCGGTGGCCATATACCAGGCAATCTCCATATTCACATAATACTCCGGGCTTTTCAGGCAGACAACTCTTTCCATATATTCAGGCGCAAAATCATTGTCCAAAAAATGTCTCATCAGCATTCCGACAGCAAAGCGCACAGTGTATTCATGCTCAGAGTCAATCCACTTGAACAGATGCGGAAGCAGTTCGGCCTTGTGTTTTGCAAAGCAGAGCGGCAGTGTCTGGTCACAGGTAGCCCAGTTGTCTATGTGCGGAAGGAATGCCTCCACCAATGAAAGGCAGCGGTCAAAGTCCTTTACCTGCGACAAAAGAAAGCTGTGCAGCTGGTTCTCTTCAAAATAACTGTGAGGAAGTGACTTTAGGAATTCCTCTGCCAATGCCGTGCCCTTGAGCTCACGGGAAATTGACCTCAATACAGGCGTGCGTATGCCCAGCACCAGCTCAGGCTTGATGTTCGGAAGAAGTTTTCTCTGAAAAACAGCAAAGTCTTTTTCCGAATTCTTTTCAAGCATGGCAAGGACTTCTTTTTCTGCGGCGGTATTCATTTTTCCTCCGTACTAAAAACACACAGTGATTTTTCCCTTGCTCAGATTCACAATCTGGCCGGAAAAAGTCTGGGCTTCGCTTTTCCAGACAAAGCCTTTTACATTCACCTGACTGTCAAAGGATTCAGTGAGAGAGTCGATGTGGTAGGACTGGAAAAGTCTCTTGATACTTTGGTAACTTGCATAGTCAGCACTGAAGGAAAAGCTGGATTTTTCCACGAGAGGCTCTGTCTCAGCCACAGCGAGAACCGCCTTGATTGAATCCCCATAAGCCTTTACCAGACCGCCGGTACCAAGAAGTGTTCCGCCAAAGTAACGCGTCACGGTCACAAGTATGTTGGTTATACCGCTCCCCTTCAGCACATCAAGCATCGGCCTGCCTGCTGTACCGGAAGGCTCCCCGTCATCACTCATACCGCAGGTGCCGCCGTCAGGACCGACTGCAAAGCAGTGACAGACATGGCTTGCGTCAGCATAGCGCTTTTTCTGTTCATGAAGAACTTCGCGGGCCTGGGCCTGGGTCTCCACAACAAAAGCCTCTGCAATAAAGCGTGAGTTCTTTACGATTAGTTCCGCATGGGCCTTGTCTGAAAGCACATTCATGATTCTGTGTCCGTTGAATTGTCCGTCCCAAGGGATGAGGAATCGAGATTCTCCGAATCTAACTTATCCCCGGCGGAAGAAACTGCACCGTCTTCCGCAGCAATGGCAGAGCCTGCCGAGTCAGCAGTATCCGGGAGTGTGACAGGCGCCTTGTATTCAGACTTGTGAACAGTAACCTTACCGGTCGTGGCAAAATAATAAAGCGGAACCGCGCAGGTGCATCTTACCATGACGCGGAATCGTGTAACCAGCAGCACAAAGGACATGATAGAGTTCAGCATAGCAAAAGCCGAATTGTCCACCAGGGGAATCAAAGTCACAACTACAGTCAGTACAGAAAGAATGATAAGATTTGTTCCGCCCGCAAAGATAATGAACCCCCAGAAATGAAGGAACTGCCCCCTCATGATGCGGAGAGATTTTCTAAAGGCAGCAGTGACAGTAATCTCACTGTCTGAGCGGAGGATAAATGGAACAAAAGCAAATGGACTTACCAAAAGCATGGAGACAATTGAAACCAGGATGGAGCCGGCCGTCAGGCAGATGTTCCCCACGTAAGAAGACAGAATGTCCTTCAGCGGAATCTTCATCAAAAGAAAAGTCAGCCCCACCACAAGTCCAATCACCAGGACAAATAGAATCGAGGCAAAAAGAGCACATGCCTTTGCGTTGCGCTTAAAGTCATTCTTGAATCCGATGAAAAGCCATCCCATAGAGACAAACTTTTTTTCAAGCATACGCGACTCGGATACAAAAAGACCGGATGCAAGCATAAAGAAAAACATCAGCGCAAAGAACATCAGCAGAATCGTAAGGACCGTGGAAGACACATAAGCCAGTGCGCCGTTATCCGCAGAAAAAAACGAAGGAACAGACGCAGCTAAAAAGGCCAATACAGAATTAACAAGCAGCAGAATTATCAGGAATACAATCTTCCAAGTGTTAGGCCTCACGCACTGGTTCAAAATCATACGTAGGATTTTATAGTCTGGAACGATGCTTTTTTCTTCCATAATATATACTGCTCCTCCTTTTTGGCAGCTTGTTCAGTGCAGACAAACGCTTACAAAAGTGTCATCTGCGGGTTTGCCGGCTCCACAATCACAGAATCAGTTTCCTTTGAGCTAAGACGCACGCCCTGTGTCTTGTGCCCCTTTTCCTCAAAGTCAGCAGAATTGAACTGGTCGTCCTGAATCTTCTGCCTTGGCTTCTTTGTATAGTGCAGGGTAAAGTTGAACTGCCCGCGGATGTCAATGTGAAGCACTTCCATTCCGTCAGGAACTATAAGATAATCACGGTTCATTATCCAGCTAGGAATTCGGCAGCGCTTGATAAAGCAGAACTTTGTCCTGGGGTCACGGTAAATCACAGTGAAAAGCACTGACGAAATGATGTCCTTTTCCGCAAGGTTGCAGTACCAGAGACCTGTATCCACAAAGAGTTTTTCAGGAACATCGCATACGGTGTAGATTCCGCTCCTGCGCATGATGAAAATCCTGTCGTATGGTGTGACCTTGAGCGGCTTTGCATCGCCCTGACCAATTCCATTTTTCCAAAGCCAACCGGCAGTGACTTCCGCTCCACCAATGACGTTTGAACCAAGGTAGCCCTTTTCATCGTAGCGCAGAGTAATGTCGCGCTTGGCAACTGCCTTGACATCCACCGCATTGAACGAAGCAATCTGAGTGTGGCGTTCGAATTCCTCCGGCCTGAACTTTGTAAGCATGCCGTTCAGATAATCAACCGCACACTGGGTCAGATGCTTGAGCTTACGGGCAATATCCTTGAGCTGCTTGTTGATTGCGGCAACCTGATCCTTGTTCTTGTTGATGTCAAAGAGAGAAATCCTGCGGATAGGAATCTTCAAAAGACGCTCCACATCCTCGTCGCTGACCGGACGCAGAAGTTCATCCTTGAATGGAACAAAGCCCTTCTTTACAGCCTTGTCCACATCTTCGGCAGTCTTCATCTGCTCAATCTTCTTGTAAATGCGCTCCTCAATAAAGATACGCTCCAGGGTACGGGCATGAAGTTCCTCGCTGAGCTTACCCTGCTCGAAAATCAGTTCGTCCTTGATTATGGCGGTAAGCTTCTTGGCGTAATACTTGATTATTTCAGTAGCCGTCATCACAGTAGGCATGTTGTCCTTGATGACAAGCATCTGGCAGCTGATTGACTTTTCGCAGTCAGTGTAGGCATAAAGAGCCTTCTCCACATCCTTGGCATAAACTCCGCGCGGAAGCTTAATCTCTATATGGCAGTGGTTGGTGGTCAAATCTTGGACAGAGGAAATCTTCAACCTTCCGGCCTTGAATGCATCGTCAATGGATTTCTTGAGATCCTGGGCATTTGTGTCCACAGGAAGCTCCGTGATTACAATACGCTTTTCGTCGGACAAGTCAAGCTTTGCACGGGAGATAATCTTTCCGTTCCCGTCGTTGTAATTGCTCACGTCAATGAGACCGCCCGTCTGCACATCAGGGTAAATCTCAAAGTCTTCGTTTTTCAGGGCCTTTACTTCAGCCTCAAGAACTTCCTTTAAATTGTACGGAAGAATCTTTGTGCTCATACCGACAGCGATTCCTTCGGCACCAACAAGCAGCGCCACAGGAATCTTTGCGCGGTACACTTCCGGTTCTGTGCTGCGGCCGTCATAGTTCGGAATATAGTGGGTAACCGCAGGATTGGTGACAAATATCTCCTTTGCCAGAGGACGCACACGGCACTCGATGTAACGGGATGCTGACGCCTCGTCACCGGTGAACACGTTGCCAAAGTTTCCCTGCTTTTCTATGAACAGACCCACCTTGTCGTTGGGAATGCCGCCCTTGTTTGCAAGAACAACCAGCGCTCCGGCAATGGAAGCATCACCGTGCGGATGGTACATCATGCAGCGGCCCACAACATTCGCAGCCTTCTGGAAACGTCCGTCGTCCATGTTGAAGAGAGTGTGCAGGATGCGGCGCTGAACAGGCTTGAGTCCATCCTCAAGATCAGGGATAGCCCTGTCACGGATAACGTAACTGGCGTATTCTATAAAGTTTTTGTCAAACAGGTTCTTAACGTAAGCCATAATCTTTCCTTCAAAAATCTAGTCTTCCGGTCAGCGGTCCTTAAGCGTCTATGTCCGCATTGGAAAGCAGGTGCTGTTCTATAAAGTGGCGGCGCTCCGGGGTGTTCTTGCCCATGTAGAACGAGAGCAGCTGTGGCACAGCCTTGAGCTGACTTATTTCCACAGGTGTAAGGTGCATAGTCTCCGGGGTGATGAATTCCTTGAACTCGTCGCCGTTGATTTCACCAAGTCCCTTGAAGCGTGAAGTCTCCGCAGTGCTTCCAAGCTTTGCAATGGCCTTGTCCCTTTCCTCTTCGCTATAGCAGTAGATGTTTTCCTTTTTGTTGCGCACACGGAAGAGAGGCGTCTCCAGTATAAAGACACGTCCCGAAGTGACAAGTTCCTCAAAGTAGCCCAGGAAGAATGTAAGCACAAGATTCCTGATGTGGAAGCCGTCGTTATCGGCATCGGTCGCAATGACTATCTTTGCGTACTTAAGATTCTCCACATCGTTTTCAATTCCAAGGGCCATCATCAGCTGATAAAGCTCATCGTTCTTGTAGATTTCCGTCTGCTTTTTCCCGTACATGTTCTCCGGTTTACCGCGCAGGGAAAAGATTGCCTGGAAGTCGGAATTGCGTGAGTGTGTCATGGTACCGGAAGCAGACTGTCCCTCTGTGATGAATATCATTGAATTTTCACCCTTTGGGCCATCCTGCACATGAAAGCGGCAGTCCTTGAGCTTCGGGATCTGAATGCTGATTTTCTTGGCAGCTTCCTTGGCCTTGGATTTTACGGCGCTCAGTTCGGTACGCAGTTTCTGGTTTGTCTCAATTTTTTCCTGAATCTTCTTGGCGGCCTCCGGGTTGCGGTGAAGCCAGTCGTTCAGACCGGACTGAACTTCGCTGACAATCCACGGTCTTATGTCAGTGTTGCCCAATTTGTTCTTGGTCTGGCTTTCAAAGACAGGATCCTTGACCTTTACCAAAAGTGCGGCTGTCAAGCCTTCGCGGACATCCTCAGCCTTGTAGGATGTTCCGTAGAATTCGTTGAGGCTGCGGACAAGACCTTCCTTGAACGCATTCAGGTGAGTTCCGCCGTCGGCAGTGTACTGGCCGTTGACAAATGAAAAATATGTCTCGCCGTATGCATTGGTGTGCGTGAAAGCGAACTTAAGATGCTCACCCTGGTAAGAGCCGATTTGATAAAGGCAGGTGTCGTCGATTTCCTTGTTCAAAAGGTCAAAGAGTCCGTTGTCACTTCTGAATTCCTGACCGTTAAGGTTAAGGGTGAGTCCTGTATTCAGGTAGGCATAATTCCAGATACGCTTTTCCACAAACTCCATGTTGAAGTTGTATTTGCCGAATACCTCAGTATCCGGTACAAATTCAAAGTAAGTTCCGTCAGGCTGGCGGGCCTTAAGCTTGCCTGTGCGCTGCGACACAAGCTTTCCCCGTTCGAACACAGCGTCGGTGCATTCACCCTTGCGTACAGAGACAACCCTGAAATATGAAGACAAAGCATTCACTGCCTTAGTACCGACACCATTCATTCCCACAGAGAACTGGAACACGTCGTCATTGTACTTGGCGCCGGTGTTTATCTCGCTCACGCATTCCACCACTTTTCCAAGCGGAATGCCACGTCCATAGTCACGCACCTTGACCCGGTTTTCCTTGACCTCCACATCAATACGTTCACCGTAGCCCATGATGAATTCGTCAACGGCATTGTCCACAACTTCCTTAAGGAGCACGTAGATGCCGTCGTTCTGGTTGGAACCGTCACCAAGGCGGCCAATATACATACCTGAACGCAGACGTATATGCTCAAGGGCATCAAGGTGCTTTATCTGAGACTCATCGTATGTTTTGGAAGTCCGTTTCTTTGCAGGAGAAGTGGCTGGCTTTGCAGATTCAGCAGGCTTTGCGCTGGTGCCAGACTTGCCGGAAGATTCAACAGGCTTTGCAGATGTGCCTGACTTTGAAGAGGCAGTTGTTTTTACAGAAGCGCCGGTCTTGGCGGCGGCAGTTTTCTTAAGTTCCGCAGATTTTTTTGCGGCAGCAGTAGTTTCGACTTTTTTTCCACCCATTCTACCATTATACCCCAGTCCGCAAGTTTAGTCTAGGGTATGGCATGGAAATCAATTTTTGTGAAAAAATGCCAAAGTGGCGGGAGAAAGCGGGCATCAATTTTCCCATCCTGGAAAAAATGAACCCACAGCTCCGCAAAACCGGTACGCGGCCGGCAGCCACTTTATGCTTGTAGTCAGAAGCCTACTTGTCAGCCTTGTGACCGTGGTACTTGAACACAGACTCACCCTTGTCATTCGAGCTGCGGATGAATTTTATGTACTCAGTCCCCGGGCAGATGCTTTCGGCTTCAGCAAGATACTTCTCGCAGCCCTCAGGGTCGTCGGCATCATAGGCAACCTGGGACATAAGCACAGCAGACTCAAAGATATCGTGCGGAGTCTTTGCCACGCGGTAAGCCTCGGCAAAATTGGCACGGGCAGTCTTTCTGCTTCCGCCGAAGATGCTCGGGCAGTAGTAGTACCACTGTCCCAGATTCAGGTAGGCATGGGAAAAACCCGGGTCTTCCTTTACGGCAGCGGCAAACATATCCCTTACGGAATACCCGTAGACAAAGGCCGACTTGA
>CAMNHD010000051.1 GCA_946538875.1 uncultured Treponema sp. | reverse complement strand
AGGTAGCAGAAAAGATACATGAGCACACTGAAAATGTTGAATACGGCCATGAATTTTATGTGCAGGATGAAAAACGAAGCAAGAAGACAGATGTGTACAAAGGTAAAGGCCGAGTTTAGTAAAAGAGCTACTTTGTTGAATTCAAGACGTTTGTCAAAGTCTTTCATTATTTTTACCCTATAAATATGGATTAATTGTAACTTTTTACTATTGCGGGCAGCTTGCGGAAATCCTTTAACTTCTGCAGCTGTCTTAGTTATATTGTATATGACATATCCCGATTTTACAACAAAAAAATCTCTAAAAACTCTTTTTTTTATACCAGCATGAAAAAATAGCCTGCCGCGATGAAATTTATGGCAAATACAATTGAGTGGTGCTATAATTGAACTATGTTAAAACCTTTTGTAGTATTATTAAAAGCATTGAGTTCAAATACTTCTCCCGGCGCCATTGCCCATGCCTTTGCGTGCGGTATGATGCTGGGCTTTATTCCAAAAGACAACCTGTTCTGGTATGCCCTGTTTATCTTTATATTTTTTATGAGGATACAGAGGGCGGTGCTTACGCTGGCTATTCTGCTCGGGGCATGGATAGGCGGTATGCTGGATGTTCCGCTTTTTCACATGGTGGGGGATTACATTCTTACCCTGGAATGGCTCTGGCCTTTCTTCAACCGGATGATGAATATGCCTTTCACCAGCTTTACGGCTCTGAACAATACTATTGTCATGGGGGCCTTTGCATGCGGTGTGATGGGCTACATTCCTTTTTATGCTTTGGCGAGGCTTTTTGTATGGATTTGGAGGCATTTCTTTGCGGCAAGAATCCGTAAGCTCAAGGCGCTGCAGGTTATTAAGAATGTTCCTGCGGTTCAAAAGATTGCGTCGCTTTTGGAGGAGGTATAGCCATGGATGAATTGTTTGAAAAGAGGCCTCTGTCCGAAAATGAATCCTCTTCCACCCCCGCGCAGGAGCCACCCGCAGCGCAGAGTGAAATCCCCGATGCCACACAGGAACTGGTCCTGATGGAAGAAGCCCTTGCCATGGCAGAGCAGGGTAAAATAGAGCAGGGCGGCAGCGCTTCCCATGAAGAAACGGCACTCAGCACAAGGCCGGAAGCAGAGCCACCGCAGGTTCACACAAAGAAAGGAAAAAAGCAGGCAAAACTTCTTCCGTACAAGAAGCTTCCCGCCATACTCCGAAGGACTTACTCCGAACGGGCTCTCCGCACAAGACTTCTAAGGCGTATTTATATTCCCCAGGACCGCAAGGATATAGCCGAACTCTTTGTAAAGGGCGCAAATCCCAAAAAACCGGACTACTATGCAATTCCAAAGGAGCTTACTTACACCAAAAAGGCCATAAAGCGCTATAATAGACTGGCAAAGGAAATCAAGACCCAGAAAAAGTTTGTCTTTAAACTCATCCCCTTTGCAGCGGTCATCGCCGCATTTGCCGCATTGGACATTTTTATAGTCACGTTCAAGAATCCCATAGCAAAGAAACTGATTACCACCGCATTCCAGACAGTCTTCCAGGCAAAGACAGAAATTGAATACGTAAATGTAAGTTTTATCTCCACATCGCTTACAATCAGGAACATAGCCGTTGGAAACAAGGATTCTGTAATGAAGAATCTCTTTGAGGCAGAAAAGATGGAGATGGATTTTAGTCTTACACAGGCTCTCAGGGGAAGATTCCATGCACAGAATCTTGAATGTTCAGGCATGAGGTTCAATACCGACCGGAAGACATCCTGCGCCCTGGAAAAGGGAAGCGGCACTTTCATGGACACTCCCTTTATGAAGCAGGTGAAGGCAAACTCTCAGAAGGCGATTGAAGACCTTCAGGCAATGGCAACAGAAATCTTTGGCGGCTCGGATGTGGAATCCATTGTCGCAAATGTCAGGGAAAATATTAAGTCACCACAGGCTGTCATGGATGCAATGGCTCAGTCCCAGGAACTGATTGACAAATGGAAGGAAAAGCCGGCGGAACTGAGTGAGCAGGTGAAAAGCTTTGCCGCAAAGGTTCAGAATCTTCAGACATTCAATGTAAAGGCGTTCAAGGTTGAAAAGGTTGAAGACATAGAAACCCTCCGCATAGAACTGCAGAAAGTGACGGATGTCATAGAAGAAAGCAAGGCCGCCAAGCTCTATGCCGAAGGTCTTGCTGCAGAAGTTGCAGAGGATGCCAGGACAGTCAAAAAAATAGGCACTGATGTTTCGGCAGCAGTTAAAAATGACATAGACTTTGCCACGGAGCGGCTTACCACAATAAGCGGTGCAATCCGCAATGCCGACAAACTGTTCAATGATGCGCTTGAAGTTGTTGGGTACGACATGTTGGGAAGGTATTATCCCTATGTGGTAAAGGGAATCAATATGGCGCAGGAGTTCAAGGCCCAGGCTGACGCACAGGCGGCTTCCAAACCAAAGGAGACAAAAAAGAAAAAGGAAAAGGCCCCCAGCCGCACTTTAAAGGGAAAGACTTACTGGTTTGGGACTGAGGCTCCGAAATTCCTGATTGAACATGCCCTTGCTTCCGGAACCGGGTTCAAGGCCGAGATTAATGAAATCACAAATAATCCCAACATACGGTACAAACCTACTACCGCCCAGATCAATCTGATTATCAAGGATGTCGACCACATGGGACTGCTTGTTGTGGACGCACGCAGGGGCAGCACAAAGCCTCTTATCCAGGCTTCTTATTCCGGGGCAGGATTCACCGCAAGCATGGACGGTTCGCGGATTGCCGCAAAGAAGGGTATTCCTTCCATTGACGGAAAGGCACTCATTCAATTGTCGGCCACTGCTGGTTCTGACGGATTTACCACCACCGGTTCAATCAAGCTGGATCCGCTCAAGCTGACCACAGACGGTTTTGAAAATGAACTTGTGACAAAATACTACAGACAGGGACTTGACTGCGTGAACAGACTCTCGCTGGGGTATGACATAGGCTTTACCAGTTCCAGGGGAGTATGGCTCAATCTGACGGGTAACTTTGCTGAACAGTTTACAGAAGCGGTTAAGACTGTTGCCATGAATATCGGGCGTGATGCAAAATTTGCTGCACTGCGGCGTCTGGAAAAAGAGCTTAATAATTCTTCAAATGAAGTGATTGTCAAGGGAAAGGAATTCCTTGGCATAGAAAGTGACATAGACCTTCAGAACATGAAGCTTTCCGACCTTCAGGAAATTGTTGAAAAGAAAAAGCTTGAACTTGAGCAGAGAATCAAGGATGAAGTGAAGAAGGCATCCGATGCCGCAAAGGCCGAAGCCAAGCAGAAGATTCAGGAGGCAGACCAGAAGGCAACCGATGCGGTGAGCGGTGTCATTAAGGAAAAGCTTGGCACCGACAGCGAAGCTTCTGATGCCGCCGCCAAAGCCTTGAACCAGGGCGCCAAGTCGCTGATTCAGGGGCTTACCGGCAAGGGCAGCAAAAACAAGGACTCTGATTGACTGTAGCTATTCTCCCGGTAAAAACTGGTGGATTGGCCCCACGCAGTCAGTCTGGGACTGGTAGGAAAAAGTGTGCAGTTCACATCTGCCGTCCTGCCAGTCCGCAACAAGGATATTCCCTGAGACAGGATTTCCGTCTCCGCTTTTCAATATGCCAAGATTTATCTCTGTGAACGAACAGTCTGTGTCCTTTGTGTAGACCAGTGCATCCTCCAGCCCGGCCGTGTCGCGCAGGACAACAAGATTGTACTCATGCACCAGGCTTTGTGTCTGTTCCTTGCTGGGTAAACTGTGCGGGGCAGAGGAGTCGTATGAAATAATCAGTATGTCTATGCAGTTGGAAGTAGAGTCTGAACCAAGTGCAGGATAGCCGTCACTTAAGCCGCATGACTTTACCCTGAGTCTTGTCCCGTGGTTTGTGCGCTCAAAGATGGTGCCCGGCTCCGGATCAAAGATACATGCGTCAAAACCATGCAGGAATCTTGCTTCTTTTCCGGCAAGCCCCCTGAGCGTGACCTCTCCTGGGTCTGTGGCTGTATTGTAGCGGTCCCAGTCCCAGCGTGTGCGTATTCCGGCACCTACATTTCCGCTTCCGCCGATAAGAACTGTCTGGTTTACGCTGTGCTTGTAGTCAATGAATGAAGTTCTTTGCTTCGAGGCCTGAGCCTTGTTCCTGAAGTCTTTTAAAAGTTCCTTTTTGTTCTTGGAAAAGAAAGCCCAGTACTGGTGCGATGTTGACTCTACAAATTCATCCGGGATAAAGTCGTAGGTGCTTGTCCTGTGCAGGAGCACCGGTAAATCCGTGTCCCTCTCGGAACAGTATTCCATAAGTGTGTACAAAGACTCCGGGCTGTCCACTTCGATATTACGCGGCGACTCGAAGTTTGCTATAGTGTTCAGGCTTACGTGGTCGTGCAGTTCGGTCATGCGGGGAATCTGATAATGGGAGAAGTCCACAGAAGCGACTACAAGGGCATCCGGCGGCAGTTCGCGGGCTAGGAATTCCGAGAGCGCCTTGAATGTGCTGAAGTCGGAATCAACGGCAAGCGGCTTTAAGAGCAGGGGCACCAGTTTTGCCTTTGGAAAATAGTGGCGTATGTAGGGCGTGTGGATAAAGATTCCGTGTTCCTGAATCCAGAGTGTGTCGGAAAAATCCACTTTGCCGCTGAAGCCGGACTTTGACAGCGACCTGAGAATTTTTTTGTCCAGCGGGAGCTCTCCTTCCGCAGTCTCGAACATAACATTGTCTTTGGGGGCCGCAATGAGAGCCTTGCCCTGTTCAAAGTGGTCGGGGGAAATAACTACAACCACAGAGGGACTTCCCTTTTCCGAGAGCGCCCTGTAAAAACTGTTCTGCTGAAAATTACAGATGTCGTGGTGCGGAATGATTATTGCGGCCGGCATACTGTCAGGCATAAGAAATGCCTGTGAATAGTTGAAGGTGTGGTTCCACAGGGCCTTGTCGCCGGGATACTGGCACTGAACCCTTACCGTAAGTGCCTTGCGGCATGAGACAAGGTCCAGGGCCAGCGCCGCGCACAACAGGGCTGACCTTAGAAGATTGCGTTTCATCTGTAGCGGCGTCCGCCCCATTCAACTACAGCAAAGCCTGTACGTTCGGCTGGAATCAGTTCCTGCTCCTGTGTCTCTATGGCTTCGTCAAGTTTCTGGTGGTCAAAGTATACGCGGATTACAGAGTCCGGTTTTGGAGAGACAGTGAGAGGTGCCTCCTGGTCAATGCGTTCCTGCTTGTAGAATGTTATGAACACGTAGGGCTTTCCGCTCAGTTCGGGTACCCAGTATTCGGTAAAGTCTGCAATCTCCTTGTTGTTAAGACCGAGAACGGCAAGCTTTTCCTGGAAGAAGGACTGGAGGTCTGCTTCCTGGACAACAAAACCTGTGCTTGTGTCGATAGGGGTAGGATTGTCCTTGCTTTCCCAGTACAGGTACGGATATTCTTTCTTTGTTTTTTTGTCATAGATTTTTCCGTCAGGCCATGCGGTGACCTTCCACTGTTTTCCCATCTCGGGGATGGATTCGATTACTCCGCCCTGAGGTGCCACTGAAACTTTGACGGTGCTCTTTTTCTTTGGGTAGAGGTAGATGACCGGCTTTGCCTTTTCCGCTCCGCCGCCGCAGTAGACATAATAAGTCATGGAGTAAGTCTTTGTGCTGCCGTCCTGGAAAGTGGCGATAAAGCGGTAATGGTTTGAACCCTGCACAAGATTGTCCAGCTTGCCGCCCACATTGTAAATGAATTTTGTGTCTCCCGGCTTGAACTGCTTGAGTTCATAGTCGTCGATATAAATATCCTGCAGTTTCTGTTTGCGGCCCTCAAGGTATGCCTGAATGTAGTCGGCTGAATGGGGTGCCCATAGTACACGGATTGAGGTGCAGTCGGAGGATACTTCGCCGGAGAAAGTAAGCTTTACTTCGTTGACATCGTATACATTGTAGAGATATTTCTGACCTTCGTCCTGCGGATCGGTGATGCGGATGAACGAGTTGACGGCCTTCTTTTTTGGAGCAGACTCCTGGGGTACAGTTTCGCCGGAAGATTTTGTTGTTTCGGTTTTGGCTGGAGGAACAGCCTGTTCCTGATCAGTCTTGGCTTTGAGTTCTGTTTCCAGGGCATTGATTTTGCTTTCAAGACTTGCCACCTGGTCTGCATTCCCGTTCTTTTTTGAGCAGGAGCAGAGCAGTGCTGCAGTGGCAAAGAGAAGGACAAACATTTTGCGGTTCATAAAATACCTCTTGTTTATTTTGTTTCCAGATTATTATAGCATTGCGAAACTTGAGTGTCTAGTTTTACTCTGTTTCAGTATGGAAGCCGGGGAAGAGGTGCAGTGGGCTGCTGAATTTTAATACTTCCCTTGACATATATTTGCATTTTGTGCTAAAATTACTACCAAAATCTGTTACTTTTTAGAGGAGTTACCCATGTCAGGACACAGTAAATGGTCGACCATTAAACATGCAAAGGGTATTGCCGATGCCAAGCGTGGACAGTTGTTCACAAAGTTTATAAAGGAAATTTCTATCGCCGCTAAGATGGGTGGTGGAGATCCTAACTCTAACCCACGTCTGCGCACTGCCATCATGAAGGCTAAGGCTGCTTCTATGCCTAAGGACAATATCGAGCGCGCAATCAAGAAGGGTACTGGTGAGACTGGTGGTGCAAACTACGAAGAGCTTGTTTACGAAGGATACGCTGCAGGCGGTGTTGCTGTTTTGGTTGAAGTTTTGACTGACAATAAGAACCGTGCCGCTGCTGATGTCCGCAACATCTTTAACAAGAACGGTGGAAATTTGGGAACTTCCGGTTCCGTCAGCCGCATGTTCGACCGCAAGGGTGTTATCGAGTACGATGCAGAAAAGGTTTCTGAGGATGAAGTTATGGAAGCCGGCCTTGACGCTGGTGCCGATGACATTGTGAACGAAGACGGTGTTATCACTGTAACTACTGATCCTTCTTCTTTTGCCGAGGTTCTTGAAGCTCTGCAGAACAAGGGATTTGAGTCTCTGTCTGCTGGTGTGAACATGGTTCCACAGGCTTATACTTCTGTCGATGCCGACACTGCAAAGAAGGTTGCAAAGCTGCTCAATAAGCTGGAAGAGAACGATGATGTTCAGAATGTTTACTCAACTGTCGAGTATCCAGAAGACTTTGATCCGGATGCAGAGTAATATTTAAGCTGTATTCGTTGCAAAAGGCGCTGTGCTTGTGGCATGGCGCTTTTTTTGTTGTGCGGGGTAAGACGCACCGATTTGTTGACTGTGCATGGCTTTGCGGACCGGCCGCAGCTTTTGTGACCGCGCACTGCACCGCTGACCGCGCACTGCACCGTCGCAGGGGGATTGAATGAAGAGAAGGCGTGTTTTGGGAATTGACCCGGGGCTTGCCCATACAGGATTCGGCGTGGTTGACAGCGTGAACGGCCGCCTTTCATTGGTAAGCTACGGCGTCATAGAAACCAGTGCCGACGAAGATCACAGCATAAGGCTTCTTGCCATCTACAACCGGCTCCTTGCCGTAATCGATGAATTCCGTCCCACAGAAGCGGAGATGGAAAGCCTTTATTTTTCCCGTAATGCCTCAAGCGCTCTTGCCGTCGCAGAAGCAAAGGGTGTCATCACACTGTGCCTTGCCCAGCAGAACATTCCTGTATTTGAATATACCCCGAACAAAATAAAATCCACGGTAACCGGCACAGTCAGCGCCGATAAGGAAACCGTGGAACAATATGTAAAGATTCTGCTTAATTTAAAGACTCCGCCCCAGAGTGACCATGCATCTGATGCACTTGCCGGAGCGATAACACATCTGCACTATTTGTCAGCCTTGTGATTGTGGTATTTGAAAATAGACTCGCCCTTGGCATTGATGCCGCGCACAAAGGCAATATATGTGTTGCCCGGGAACTGTACCTCCAGGTTGTCCAGCATTGATGAGCATGTGGCGTAATCCTTGTCGTCATATTTCAGCTGTGAGACGAGCATGGTAGCTTCAAAGATATCCACGTCAGAGATGGCTGTTTCGTAGGACTTCTGGAAAATAGTCTTGGCCTTTTTCTTTCCGCCGCCCAAAAAGTCAGGGCAATAGTAATACCACTGCGCAAGGTTCCTCTGTGCATAGGAGAATTTGCTGTCCAGGTCCACAGCCTTCTGGAACATGTCGCGTACAAAGTATCCGTAAGTGAATGCAGTCTTCAAGGGCTCCAGGGCCATGTATACGGCTGTGATTGAACCGGCTGAAAGATAGAGCCACTTGTCCATGGTAATGTTCTTGTGCGAATCGATGTAGCTCTTTGCCACCTTTGCCTGACCGCCGAGCATGTTGATAAGTGTCTTTTTGTTTCCCTTGATCTGGACCATGTAGTTGTAGCGCTGTACGTAAAGAAGATTTGTCAGGACAAGTTTTTCCGCCTCTGTGCAGTTCTGCTCAATGTCAGCCCAGTGGCTGTCTTCCCAGTCGTAAATCATGTCCACGGCAGACTGTGGGGTAGGGGCAACGTAGAGTGGAACCTTCATCGACAGAAG
>CAMNHD010000050.1 GCA_946538875.1 uncultured Treponema sp. | reverse complement strand
TGTTGTGGGTGTTTATTATAGTAAAATTCTTTAGAGTGACAGAAGTGGCAGAAGGGCCAACGACAAATACCGCACGGTTTTCAGCCCCCTTATGGAACGACTCACAGTTTTCCGCCTGAATCACACAGTCTTCAGGTTTAGTGCCGGCAATACTCTCCATAATCAGCGGATTGGCAAGGTTGTACTTTAAGATCTCCCTGTAAATCCCTGGCTCCAACGAGATGTGAACCGGAGTAGTCTTGGAAACCGCCCCGGTGGTGACCATTTCCTTAATCTTTTTTAGCGCAACTGTTATGGCAGCTGGCGATTTAGAACTTACGCTTAACTCTAGCATTATACTTAAAATTATATCACCTTTTGCTTAAAAAATCAAATTTTATGCAAACCGACGCAGCCACCTTCCCCTCAACAGCAGGCCTTACCCCCAACAGCCAGTCTCAACCCCAACAGCCGGCCTCACTTCTGACCGTCGTCCTCCCCCAACACCCGCCCACAAAAAAAAACCGGGCAGACACAGAGTCTTCCCGGTTCAAAAACAAACGTCGATACTAAAGCTTACTTGGCCAGATATTCGTTGATAGAAGCCGCAGCCTTTCTACCCTCGCCCATGGCAAGAATAACAGTAGCAGCACCAAGAACAATGTCACCGCCAGCCCAGACCTTAGTCATGCTGGTAGCCTGGTTTTCATCAACAGTGATGTGTCCCTTGTTATCAACATTGATTTCCGGAGTAGTACGCGGAATCAAAGGATTGGAATTGTTACCAAGAGCAACAATCACAGCATCGCAGGGAATATCATGCTCAGAGCCCTTGATTTCAACAGGCTTTCTACGGCCGCTTGCATCAGGCTCGCCAAGTTCGTAGCTCAGAGCGCGGATACCGGTAACACGGCCATCCTCTGCATTGCCAAGAATCTCCACCGGGTTTTCCAGGAAGCGGAACTCCACACCCTCTTCCTCAGCGTGATCTACTTCTTCCTTACGGGCAGGCATCTCAGTGCGGGTGCGGCGGTAAACCACATACACCTTTTCCGCACCAAGACGCAGAGCCATACGGGCCGCATCCATGGCAACATTTCCGCCGCCGCAGACAACCACAGTCTTAGCTTCATAGAACGGAGTGTCAGCCTTGCCCACCTCGTAAGCCTTCATCAGATTGGCACGGGTAAGATATTCGTTTGCGCTGAACACACCGATATAGTTCTCGCCAGGAATGTTAAAGAACTTGGGAAGACCGGCACCAGTTCCAACAAATGCCGCATCAAATCCCTTTTCAGTGAGAATCTGCTGCACAGTTGCAGTACGTCCGACCAGACAGTTCATCTCGAACTTTACGCCCATATTCTTAAGATTCTCAACTTCCTTGGCAACAATCGCCTTGGGCAGACGGAATTCAGGAATACCGTAGACCATGACACCGCCAGCCTTATGGAAAGCCTCGAACACAGTCACATCGTGACCGGCACGGCGGCAGTCAGCGGCAACAGTAAGACCTGCCGGACCTGAACCAACAACAGCAACCTTCTTGCCCGTGGCAGGAGCCACAGCAGGCGCACTAGTCATATTGTTATTGCGTTCCCAGTCAGCCACAAAGCGCTCAAGGCGGCCGATGCTCACAGCCTGTTCCACACTCTTGAACACCTTACCCACAGTACACTGGCCCTGGCACTGCTTTTCCTGAGGACAGACACGACCGCAGATAGCAGGCAGCAGGTTAGTCTGCTTGATTTCGTCAACAGCAGCCTTAAAGTCACCCTTTGCAACATGGGCAATAAACTGCGGAATGCGCACATTCACAGGACACCCGCTGACACAAGGCTGATTCTTACACTGGAGACAGCGGTTAGCCTCCACAACAGCCTGCTCCTTGGTATAACCAAGAGCAACTTCGCTCATCTGGCGGGCACGCACCAAAGGCTCACCCGTAGGCATCACCTGCAGCGGAATATCCCTGCGCTCCTTCACCGTCAGCGAACCGTCAGCAATTTTTGCTTCGATTTTCTTATATTCTTCAGTGGCCAGCTTAGCCAACTGTTCAGCACTCACGTGTTCTGCCATTGTATTCTCCTATTTTCCCGCAGCCAGTTTATCAGCTTCCGCTTCCAGCTTGCACTTGTGGAACGCTTCAGTTTCCTGAGGCTTAAAGCTCTTCATGCGCATCATCATGTTGTTCCAGTCAACCTGGTGACCGTCAAAGTCCGGTCCGTCAACACACACGAATTTCGTCTCGCCGCCCACAGAGACACGGCAGCCGCCGCACATACCAGTACCGTCAATCATGATAGTATTCAGACTGACCGTGCAGGGAACATTGTACTTGGCCGCGCACTGGCATGCAAACTTCATCATTATAGGAGGTCCAATCGCAATCACTTCCGCAGGAGGGACATCTTCCTGGCAAAGACGTTCCAGGGCAACAGTAACAAGACCCTTTTCACCCGCAGTGCCATCATCAGTCATGATGATGACCTCATCGCAGACAGCCTTCATCTCGTCCACAAAAATCAGCAGATCCTTAGTACGGGCACCTTCAATCAGGATAACCTTGTTTCCTGCTTCCTTAAGGGCCTGCACAATAGGATAAAGCGGTGCAGTACCAAAACCGCCGCCCACGCAGACCACTGGTGCATCATACTTGCGGATGTTGGAAGGAGTACCCAAAGGTCCCAGAACACCGCCAAGATAGTCACCCGCATTGAGCTTGGACAACTTGTAAGTGGAAGCCCCGACCGGCTGGAAAGCAATGGCAACCCATCCCTCTTCAGCATTTGCATCGGCAATAGTCAGCGGAATGCGCTCAGTCAAATCCTGATCAACCATCACAATAAGAAATTGACCAGCCTTGCGGTTACGGGCAATATCCGGGGCGTCAAATTTCATGTAATAGACATTCTCGGACAATTGCTTCTTTTCAAGAATCTTGTTCATATATTTATTCCTTACGCAATAAAATTGCTATTAGCCACAAATAATACGGCATTATATAACAATCATGGCATTTAGTGAAGAGTTTTGTATTATTTTAATGAATCAATTATATAGAAGAAAAAACTTTAAGAAAACAGGTCCGTGATTCTTTTAATTCATAGAAGCCCGCGCAACAGGAAAAGCGGCAGGTCCAGCTCCAACCGGCTGCCCACCACACCGCTTTCCCCGCTTTGCGGGGTTTCAGGAGCGGCTCACCGCCCCCGCTGCGCGCCCCTCCAATCGGGGCTATGACAATTGGTCCTGCTCACAGCATCAGAAGCCAAGCTTAATGCCTACATTAGCCTCCACGCCGTAGAGTGCAAACGATTTCCAGAACTGCGTGTTGCTGGAGGAAATATTCAGATCCAGTTCAAACACACGGAAATTGAATGCAAATCCCAAAGACTGGCTGAACACCTTGTCTATATAAGAAGAAGTCACATTCATGCCAAAGATGTAGGCCGCAGTAAGGTCAGCCGCCAGGCTGTACTCAAGGTACATGCTCCTCCAGCTAAAGTCAGAACCAAATGGGTTTCTTGCCGCAAAACCAAGGGTCGGCCTCAGTGCAAGCTTGAGTGCCTTTGTGTCAATCGGTCTCCACGCAGCCTGTACACCAATACGGAACGGCCTGTTGATATACTCGGTAGTTTCATCCGATTTAAGCGAATAATCAATGGTGTAGAACTTCTGCTCTTCCTCACTTTCAGTTTCCGCGTCCGAATCACCGGTACCGCTTTCTCCGCCGTCACCAGGCTCAACAGAATCACCGCTGCCTTCTTCCTCACCGGAAGTCTTTCCAAGCTGTGAAAGCAGACCTTCCTCTACTTCGGCACTTACCGTCACATTTCCACTGACCTTGTATTTTGCACGGCCAGGCACAATCGGTACAGAGGCGTATGCCCCGACATCCAGACTGTCAAACAGAGGGAATTCCGCCGCAGCCGCAACATCAAATCCAAGACTTGTTCCCAAAGAAGCCATGACTTCCTTGAAATCGCTGAACATACTTGTAAAATCCGGTGTAAACTGACCTTCCCCGTCAACCAGACAAGAAATGTTCAGCATTGAATACACTGCCAGGTCAGCAGATGCAACCGCAGACATCGAACCATCCTCGGAAGTCTTCACTGTCACCGTTGCATTTGGATTGGGCACATATAACACCGGAGCAAATACAGACGGAGTAGCCTTGAACTTAAGTTTTCCCACACTGAATCTAACCGGTGCGGAAAGGGTCAGGAAAGCCTGTAGGTTGGCATACAGAGTTGCAGTGATATCTTCCCCAACCGTATTACCCTCGGCCAGGAGCTTAAAGAAATCCTTGCCTAAACCTATGTTTCCAGAAAAGTCCAGGCTAAGATCCACGCCAAAACCAAAGCCTTTTAAATTCAGCAGAATATAAATGTCAGGCCGCACGGCTGTGTTGATTGCAAAGCCGTCCTTTCCCATGCCGTTGTATATCTTGTTCAGATCAAAGACCACTTCTTCCTTAAAGATATCATTCACAGAAATAAGGTTCTCTGTAGCAACGATAGTATCATCCGTACCAATCTCAAAAATGCGCTTAGGCGGGTCAATCTCAGCAAAGGCAGCAGTTCCGATCAGCGCCGCTGCTGTCAATACAGTCAAAGCTCTTTTCATTTTCTGCCTCCTCACTCACCGCTTCCATCAGGAACACCTGAATCCCCGGAATCTCCAGACTGTGCATCTTCACCAGACTTCTCCGCGCCTGTAATCAGAGGAATGACATCTATGCCATCATCACCGGTATCCAGCTTTATCTTTGCAATAAGGCTCGCTTTAAATCCTTCCGCACCAGCCGCCATACCTGCGCGGGACAGGTAAATCTCTCCTTCAGGCAAAGTAAGCTCTATCTTTGGACTGAACCAATGCGTAAGAATCTTCTCGGCATCGCTTCCAAGGAATTTTATCTCGTTGACTCCCTCGGACACCACATACGGATCGGTCTTTACACCGGAATAAGTGTACTCTGAGGATTCATGCTGAGTGTCGTCCACAACCAGCTTGGCCACCAGCCCCGGAATCAGCTTGTTCACAGCATTGTACTGGATTGCAACATATTCAATATACTTTGCGTAAGAAGCATAGTTTGCAAAAGCATCCTCTGTCTCACGCTTCAGCAGGTCGCCGGGGCCATCAGACTCCGCTGTTTCCCCGGAGCCGGAACCGCTGCCGTCGCCTGTACCAGTACCGGAGCCGTCTCCAGAACCGTCGCCGGAACCATCTCCAGTATCGCCCTCACCGCTGCCGGAAGAACCTTTCTCTGCCCCGGCAGCCATTCCGTTTATAATGTCCATAACATCAAAGCTTATGTCGCTCGTGACATTCAGCTTAAGCGGAATCTTTGCCGCAAGAGCCACATTGAACTCGGTGGACTCATCATCGGACATACTGTCAAGCGCACTGTGATAGATTGTTTTACTCTCTCCTCCGCTAAGACTGAATGTATAGCTCAGCTTCAGGTTGGAAACATCACTCTTCATCAATTCAGCCGCATTGAACTCAAAGCTTTCTTCCGGCCAGTCATCCTGGCTGATTGTGGAACCGTCAGCAGGCCAGGCATACGGAGAAACAAATTTAATTTCTTCGCCGTCAGCCCCTGCATCTTCCATCAAATCCTTGCTTACATGCTCAGTTGTCGGATTACCCTCCGAGTCTTCACCGGTAATCTTGTCGTATTCAGCAGTCATGGTGGAATCCAGTTTCATGCTGCCAAGCAGGTCACCAAGAGCGCCCTCCGGTCTTTCCATAAAGAAGGAAACCTTCATGTCCTGCAGCTCAACCTTGTCCATTATGTCGCCAAGGAATCCTGACAGCATACTGGCAAAACTAAGGCTTGACATATCAAATTCACCATGCTTACTGGCACTTTCAGGAATCCTCACGTCTATTGAATCCCAGTCAAAGACAAACTTGACATTAGTGACGGACACAGTATAAGATTTCCCCATCTCAAGGTTCACAAGGTGCTGGTTTTCAGGCAGCTTGACCTCAAGATCAACCGGAATATCACCGGAATAACCAGTAAGGTCTATATCAGTGTAGCCTACCCAGCTTACACTCTGAGCTTCGGCTTTTGCCGCCGCAATTGCAGGTGACTGGTGAAGCCCAAGAAGTGCAGAAGTCATTGTAAGGGTTATGTCGTTGCCCGTAGGCAGTGAGTTGATCACACTGCACTTAAGGCCCACGCCCTGAGCCTCCACACTGGACACAGCTCCTTCACTAGTGGACTTGTAGTACTTTCCTGAGTCTTCCTGGCCAAAAGTTATTTTTTTAACATACGAGGCAAGTTCACTTGGAAGCGAAACCGGGTCCGGAGACTCACTGTTCAGGGTAAATCCGCCAAGAGTTGACAAATCCGCAACAGCTTCCGCTATCCTGCAGATCTGGGTCTCAACTTCAACCTCGACCACAAGCGAGTCACCACCGTCAGTACCAAAATAGAGATTGGCTCCATCCTGTACATTGACTTCCACCGCACCGCTCACGTCAATCTCTGTGCCAAGGCTTGGATTCAGCGTTTCTCCGCCAAGATCAAGCTTTTTGTTGATAAGATATCCTGATCCGGAACCCTCAGCAAAATCGTCCTTAGTCTTTTCCAGGCCTGCTCCGGAAAGAGCAAAGCTGGCCATTTCAAAACTGACCCCTGTCCATCCCTCCGGGCTGAGAGACTTAAGCGAAATATATGATTCTCCGTCATCCGCTATAGTGGCGCTCTTGATCAGAGTTCCCACCACAGTACCAAGGTCAAAGCTCTGGGATTCCATATCTATGGGAGCAAGATCCAGGTCATCGTCTTCTTTGTCCGGATCTCCTTCGGGATGAATGCCTATCACCTTCTCCAAAGATGCACCGGAAGAAAGGGCAAATGTAATTGTATAGCTGTGCTGTTTTCCCGCGGTACCACCATGGAAATCTCCGTCAAGTTCAATTTCATAGGCAGCAGGAAGCATTCCGCCGTCAATAGGCAGCGTAAGCACTGCTCCGTTGCGGACATCAACTTCACCGGTAGTGGTACTATTGTAGACAATTGACTCTCCGTAGCCTGAGGTGCTGTTGTAGTCCGGAATTGTTGCAGACAGTTTGAAAACAAAGTCATCCGATACAGGTGTAGAGTCATTTTTAGTCACTGTGACTATAATTGAGGAGCCGGAGATATACTTCATTCCGTCGGAAAATTGTGTGTTGCGGGTGATGCTTTTATGCGAACCAAGCACTGCCGCCAAAGTATTCACATCGCTTCCGGTTTCCATAGTTGAATCCAATGTGACGTTTACGCTTGAAAGATCCCCGGCCATGCTTTCCTGGAAAGTCTGGTGGAGATCAGCCCCATTGAATGTCAGCTTGACGGACTTCTTTATCTCCGGCAGTGCAATCTCCTGGGTAAAGTTCAGAGCGTCATCCTGAGCCAGCATACTGTCTATGTTCAGGCTTGAAAAGTAGGAACCCAGATCAAAGGGCACAGAATACATTGGATAGTGGACTGCATAAGTCTGCACATCAGTACCGTCGTTATAGTCGTATACGTCGGCACCGGCACCTCCCATGAGAGACTTGACTTTTTCCATCCCCACCAAAGAAGACAGATCCTTGCTCACAGTTCCAAGAGGCACTTCGTACTTGGGTGAAGCCTTTATCTTCACAGATTTAGGAATGGTGAATCTACAGCCTGCTGCACAGAATGCAATTAGGCAAAGAGCAACCGATAGTATTAACTTGTTGTGATTTTTCATGGCAATCCTCCTAAAATGGAACCCACTCATATTGTCGGTGGACTGTTGCGGTATGACCCGGAAAAACTCTTAAAAAAAATCCGGTAAGCTTTCTCTATTATAACACAAAAGCACACTAAATTCCCTGTTTTTAACAAAAAATTCTCAATAAATTTTTGTTACAGGATATAGGCAAACTCAGATACGCATGGAAATCAATTTTGACAAACAAAAGATGCAGAAGTCGGTCTGGCTCTGCCTCTCTCATACTTAAAACTCTTCTTAATTTTTATTAAGAATCAATGACGTATCACCGCGGACATGAGACATTTCCTTGCGGTGCAGGTCCTCAAGCAACTTTATGTAAAGACCGTCAAAATCTGAATCCGATTCAGCATGGTACCGGCTTCCGCTGCATAAGACTGTGGTTGTATAGCCCAGATTCAGATTATTGTAGTCGTCAACCATCGCCTGAATCTGCTGCACAGCCTTTCCGCATCCGCTTTCATCCTTGCTCTCGGTAATAACGGCAAAAATTCCCCTTGAAAGCTTGTACACTGAATCATCGGCAAAAACCGCATTGAGCATACGCGCCACCGCACGCAACACCTGCTCGCATTCAGACTGTCCCCTGACCCGCTGAATCTCCTGCACATTGGCGATTCCGAACAGCATAATTATAAAGTCTGAATCATGAGAGCGGTCCCACATACTCGATCCGATAAGAAGCCCTGTCTGAAGATCAGTAGTCACCGCCGCACGGAACACATCCGCCTTGGCCTTTGCAATCTGTCCGTCAAGCATATTCACGAACATTTCCATGGAACAGTAGCCCATAAGCACAATCATGCCGATTCTGGTAAAGAAATACAGGTCGTCGTGCCAAAGATTCAACGCGACCACCAAAAAG
>CAMNHD010000049.1 GCA_946538875.1 uncultured Treponema sp. | reverse complement strand
CCGGTAACCTTCCACTGCATCCGTAAGCGTTCACTGCACCGGTAACCTGGCACTGCATCCGTAAGCGTTCACCGCACCCGTAACCTTCCACTGCACTGGTAACCTGGCGCCGCACCGGCAACATTCCGGCGGATTTTTCCCAAAACAATACATTAAATATTTTTTGCAAATTTTTTGTCCGAAATTTGAATTTTAGGTCTATTATATATAGTATGAAGCCGCTGAAGGCTTTACAGAATCATAATACAAATCCAGGAGTTTTTAATGGCAGCTAACATCACCTACAAAATCGAAAAGGAATTCGGAGTTCTTTCAGAAGGAAAGGGAGGCTGGAAGACAGAGCTGAATCTTGTCTCATGGGGCGACCGTCCGGCAAAGTTCGACATCCGCTCATGGGCACCAGACCACGAAAGCATGAGCAAAGGCGTAACCCTGACAAAGGACGAAATACTCAGGCTGAAGGAACTTCTCTCATCATTGGATTTTGAAAGCCTGAGTTGAGAGCAATGCCCCGGAACCAGGCTTGTACCGCAGGAACCTGAGCCAAGAGTCCAGGACACGGCAGCCGAATTTTTACCAGATGAGTTCTCTAAGTTCATCGGTCCTGAATGTCCATTCAGGGGTCACAAGCATTCCGTCAAGTTCATCCGCAAAGTACCAGGGACCGCATTTCCCCAGCGGATTCTTAAGCAGATGGAATTCCTGCGCAGGCATGAACCCCTGTGCCAAGAGAAAGGCCTTTTTCCCGTTGCGCTCCGCCACATCCACCACGAGCACCACATGCCCAGGACTGCCACCATGCAGAAAGACATCGCCGGTCCTCAGAAGCGACAAATCCTTGGGTCTGCTTTCGTAAGCCTGCATGGAAGCGGTACCAGCGTAAGAGAATACAGTTCTTAGATAAGAGGAAAAAATCCTTCGTGACGAACCTGCCTCCGCCGACTTCACCCAGGAAACATCTTTTCCCTTCACGGAAACCCTGAATCCTTCCCTCCACTTTGACCAGGCACATTCAAAGCCATTTGTAAAGCGGAACTTTATCCTGGACTCCTGCCCGGTCGAAAGAAAATACTCGGCGTAAATCCGCATTACCGAATCAGCACACTGCTGCAGATCCACCCTCTCCACAGGCAGCTCAAAAACCGCCGCATGGGCACTCTGATTCCACTTGCGGCTTCCATCCCACAGCAGTACCGGGGAACCAGCCGGCTTAAGGGGGTAATTTCTAAGGTAGGAGGCAAGGCTGTCCTTCTCTGCGCCCAGGCGTACATAGCCCGCAGGAGGACGCACTCTTTCGGCAAGGGTCCTTCCCTTTGAATCAAGGATTTTTTCATCCGCGGAGAGAAGTCCGGAAAGACAAATCAAAACAAAGACCGAAACAATTGTTTTCACTGTTTTCATAGGCAGCTTCCTAGCCGGCAGGGCTTTTCAAGCCGAATACTCTGCCGGAAAAAGTCCATTCTTAATGACAATTGAATAAAGCAGCATGGTAAGATTTGTGTCTTCCATAGACTGACCTCCGTTCCTGATATCCATGTCGGTGGAAGCCAGCAATGCAATTATGGAGGCAGTCACCCCGGAAGACCAAACTTTTGCGGCACTCTGGTAGCGCTGCTGGTTCTTTTTTCCTGAAAAACCGGCCGCCTTAAGGTCTTTTTCCAGAGGATTCTTTCCACCGGCATGAAGCTGGTGCCAGGCTCTCAACTGACGGAAACAATAGGTCAGACCGGAGATAATCATAACACCATTGGAATCACGGGAAAGCCGTATCTTCTGAAGTATTTCCAGGGATGTCTCAAAGCGCTGGCGGGGTGAACGGGTTGAATCAGCCATTGCCTCGAACAGGGTAAAGGCATTTTCCTCGCGGTTATGGGAAAGTATCTTATCCACATCCTCGGCGGTGACAGTGTGATCCTTGGGGAAACAGTAGAAAAAGCGGGAACACTCCGACTTAAGGGCTTCGGTATTGTTCTCCACCATATCAAGAATCTGTTCCACAGCATCTGCGGTCACGGAAAAACCGTTCTTGCGGAAGAACCCCTGCACCCACTGGGGCTTGCGGTTTTCAAACATTTCCCAAAAGATTTTCTTATGGCTTGAAGGAACAAGGGCTTCTATCTTTTTGTCTATACCGTTCTCATCAGAAACAAGAATCAGCACATTGGGGCTTTCAAGGGCACCCCCCTTTGCCCACTGCGCAAGCAGTTCTATATCAGACTTGGTCTTTACCAGTTCGGCATTCCGAAGCACAACAAAAAGCGCCGAAGAAAAAAGCGAGACGTTCTGCAGCTGGGACACCACATCCTGAATGCGTACCTCTGCGGCATAATATTTGTATTCATCCAGCGCACCGTTCTTCTTGACGGCGTTCTGTCTGAGAGTTTCGATAGCATCACTTTTCTCACCGGCTTCCGGCCCGGTAAAAAGATAAATCTCCGGTTCTGCCATGATGATTACCTCAAGGCTATCTGGAATAGGTCCGCAGGATACCGGCAAGGCGCCCGGCCACGCGTACATCCTGAGTGTAAACCGGTGGATAGTCAGGGTTTTCAGACTTGAGCAGAATACGGTTGTTTTCCCTGACAAAACGTCTGAGCAGCACAGAATCCTCGATGACCGCCACGACAATCTCACCTTCAAGAGCTGTATCACACTGCTCTATCAATGCGATGTCACCGTCAAGGATTCCCGCATTGATCATGCTGGGACCATAGACATGAAGTGCAAAATATGACTTACCAGCCTGAACCAACGGAGAAGCACAAGACACATACTCCTCTATATTTTCTTCGCTTACAAGAGGACGTCCCGGCACTACATGCCCCAAAAGGGGAACCTTTGCCAGAACGTTGGAAGACGGCCTCATATCCTTGAGCACAACAATGGAACGCGAACGCTTCTGTGACTGTGACAGGAAACCTTTCTTCTGCAGAGCCCCGATGTGATCCTGCACAGCCCTGAGTGATATCCCGAAGTTCTCGCCAATTTCACGTACAGTCGGCGGATAGCCATTCTGTTCCGCAAACTGCGCAATATAATCCAAAACCTGGCGTTGGCGGTCCGTCAAATTTTTCATAAGCGCTTATTCCTCTTCAAACTTTGACTCGAACAGATTGAAAATTGCATCTGCGGCGGCCTGCTCGTCAGAGCCTTCCACCTTGAGCGTAAGGGTTGTGTTATACCCTGCCGCCATAGTGATGACACCCATAATGGACTTGGCATTCACAGTGATGGAATCCTTTTCGAGCGAAATCTCGGAAGCATACTTGTTTGAAGTCTGCGCAATAAGGGCAGCGGGGCGTGCGTGGATACCGGCACGGTTACGAACTGTTAAAATTTTTTCAATCACTTTGTTTTCCTCTCAGTCATCATGGTAATAAGCGTAACATAGGTTTCGCTGAATATTTTAAGATTCCATCAATAAGAATCTTCGTTACTATAATAGGCGTTCTTTGCAGCTCCTGTCTCGATCCACTTGAGCACATTCTGGTTGAATTCCTTTGCGGAATAGTACCCCATGGACTTCAGACGCTCATTCATGGCCGCAGCCTCTATGATAATCGGCAGATTACGGCCGGGGCGCACAGGAACTTCTATAAGAGGTATCTTTACCCCAAGCAGGTCTGTCGCATGGGATTCTGTTCCAAGACGGTCATAAACCTTGTTCTGATCCCAAACCTCAAGTTTGACAACCAGCTGAACTTCCTTCTGTTCACGGATTGAACCTACGCCATAGAGCTGAGAGATGTTTATGATACCCAGACCGCGGATTTCCATGTGGTGGCTTATAAGCTGGTTCGGTCCCCGGCCCATCAGGCAGTTACCGTTCACGCATCTTATTTCCACAGAATCATCCGCAACCAGACGGTGACCGCGCTCAACAAGTTCAAGTGCAGTCTCGCTCTTACCAACACCGCTGTCGCCTGTGAGCAGTATACCGATACCGTATACTTCGACCAAAACACCATGAATGGTCTTACGCGGAGCAAAAATATCGCTGAATACACGCAGAAGCCTTGTGGAAAACTCAGTGGACTCAAGGTTAGTCTGAAGGATGGGGCATCCTGCCTCTTCAGCAAGTGAAAGAAAAACCTCGCTCGGCATCAGTGAGCGGGTAAAGATTGAACATGGAATGTCGTAGGAAAAGTAATTCTTTATGGATTCAGTCTTGCCTTCTGCCTCCAGTTTTTTGAGGTAGGCATATTCTCCACGTCCGAAAAGCTGAACCCTCTTGTACGCGAATGAATCATAAAATCCGCTCAGCGCAAGCCCGGGTCTGTTCACATCAGGAACTCTGAGAACCTTGGAAAGGCCCCTTCTTCCGGCAATGCAGCGCAGGTTCAGAGAATTTTGTCCTTTTAAGTCCAGATCCAGCAGATCCAGAACCGTAAAATTCTTTTCAGACATGCGTTTAGTATACACATAAACGGCGTTTAGTTCAATAGAGAGAAGAATCAAAACATGGAAATCAATTTTAGTAAAATGCAGACACAAAGTGGCTACCGGCTGCGCAGCGGGTTATCCGCCACCTCTCAGAAATGCCACCGTACCCCGACTTCCCCGCCATGTCCACTATAGCCGTACACGCTGTTCCGCTCCCAGACCCACGCCACAAACAATTCCGCAGGACTGGAAAGCATAAAGCCAAGCTCAAGATGAGACTGAACCGCATCCGCCTCATCCGCCGCAAAGTCAAAGATATCGCATAGAAGCCTCCACTCCAAAAGCAGCGGCCTAAAGGGATAAGAGCGCAGAATAAGGCCAAGACTCAGGCCATTATGCCTGGAAACCTCAGAATCAAAAAGATGGGCCCACTGAATGTACCAGAAAGCGCTGAGAAAATTAGTCTGGAAAATAGCCATCTCAAGTCCAAGCTTCAATTCCCCCTTCCACACCCTAAAAGAGTCAAAATCCACATAAAAAGGATACCAGGTAACCGGATGAACACCCGCACTCTGTATTTCAAAGACAGGTCCAAAGAACTTGAATATCATGCCCTCAAGCCTTGCGCCATAGCGGAGCCCCCACGGCAGCCCATACCCCGCAGAAGCATCAAGCGCATAGCGGTAGAACTGGCCTATATCCGGCCCGTCAAGAGAAAGAGTCACATACTCAAAGTCATTGCAGTAAGGATAGTCGTCATAAGTGACAGAAAGATTGTTCAGCGCCCAGAGACCGATAAAAAGGTCGAACAGAACATCAGCCCAGGAAGAAGATTCCCGCTCTGAATAATAAGTTTCATGATGATGCCTGTGCCCCGACACTTCCCTCAAAGCTGGCGGCACTTCCAAAGAATCCCCTTGAGCCAAAGCAGCCGCGGCCACCCCCACATTTCCAGACTCCATCTGCTCAAGAGACCACCCGGGAAAGCTAATTTCCCCGCAAGCCCCGGCCCTGTCACCAAAGAAGTCCATGTCAGCCCCAAGTCCCCAAAGAGAAGTCGTAAACACAAAACATCACAAAATAGAAGAAAACAGCAAAACTTCCAAGCGTTTCATAAGGACCTCCTGCAAATCACTTCCTTGCAACAAGCACCATGGTCTTAGCCGTCTGGTCGTAGGGAGTAAGACCAAAGCCCCCGTAAACGTCAACAGATCTATACCCCAATGACAAAAGCCTATCCCTAAGTTCAGGAGCAGAATAAAGCCTCTGCACAAAGGAATGCTCGATACGTTTTCCGTCAGCACCAATCAGAATCCACTTGGAGACAAGACCTTCCCAGGCACCTGCCACCTTGAATTCCGTAAGCACCGTCATCCCCGCCCGCTCAAACCACTCTCCCTCGGTAAAATACTGAACCGCAGTCTCCCGGCTTATGCATTCAAGGACAAAAACTCCGTCAGGCTTAAGCGAATCATAAATTGATTTTAAAATCAGGGTATCCTCTTGGACCGTAGCACAGTACCCAAAGGAATTGTAAACATTAACCGCAGCGTCAAAGGGCTTTTCAGCGACAAAACTGCGCATATCAGCCTCAAGCAGCGTAAGGTTCACACCCTCGTCACTGGCAGACTCCCTTGCGGCCTCAAGGTAAGGCCGGGTTATGTCCACACCAGTCACATCCATTCCCAAAAGCGCAAGCTCCACGGAAATTCTTCCCGGTCCACAGCAGGCATCAAGCACACGGTTACCCTTCACCAGCCCCGCCGCCCTGCATATTCCCTGGGCAACACCATGAGCCTCGGCCCAACGCTGCTCATCGAACATCACAGGAGCATAATTCAGCCAGAAATCTTCATTTTCAAACCACTGCGCACCAGAATCATCAGAACGTTCCACGCCGGCCTACTCCCGGACATCCTTAAAACAGTTCTTCTTTGCACCGCAGATAGGACATTCCCAGTCATCGGGCAAATCCTCGAAAGGGGTACCCGGTGCAATTCCATTTTCCTTGTCACCCTTCTCAGGATTATATTCATAACCACAAACCTGGCACACATACGAATCCATATAAATTTTCCTCCACTAAAAAGTATAGCACATAAAATATGCCATGAACAGATTGCAACAATAATTTATAAATCAAGCCATTTTTTATGACGGACGAGCCTCTCCTGGCCGACAAAAGATGAGTTTCAGGTAAGATTTTTTCACTTTAGTGCACCCGCCGTTCCGGGTTCCGCCGTTCTCCGGCTCCATTTTGCCGCGTTCCGCGTCAAAAGCCTGCGGCCCCTCCAAGTCGGGCGTATGTGCTCCGGGACTTCAACCGTTGATATGCTCGGCAACAGTACGGTTTATTTCAGCAGCCATGTCCTCCAGGGAAACCTGTCTCTGAACCGCACCCAGTTCCCAGGCAACCTTAGGCATACCGTAGACAATTGCGGATTTTTCATCCTGCCCAAGAGTCCACGCACCCTGCTTACGCATTTCCGCCAGCTGGGCAGCACCATCGCGGCCCATACCGGTCATAATGACTCCAAGGGCCCTGTTCTGGTAAAGCTTTGCCACTGACTCAAAGAGTACATCCGCAGAAGGCCTGTGACCGTTACGCTGGTCTTCCTTGGAAAGACGGATTACATTGCAGAGGGTAGACTTTTCCACCTTGATGTGATAGTCACCGGGCGCAATATAGATTTGTCCCGGGTGAATCAGGTCGCCATCCTCGGCTTCCTTCACCTCAAGAGGACAGATTCTGTTAAGGCTTGCCGCAAATTCCCGGGTAAAACCGGCAGGCATATGCTGGACCACAAGAATAGGCCTTGGGAATTTAGGATCAATCTTTGCAAAGACTTCGCGCAGTGCATTCGGACCGCCAGTGGAAATACCGATGGCAACAATGTCTATGGGTCCGGGATTCCTGAGCGGAGTGATAACGGCAGGCTCCTTAGGCTCGCGGTTGAACGTCCACAGTACAGGAGAAAACGACGGGGAGGCAGATTTTTCCGCTTCCTTGCTGGCAGTCACACCAGGCTTAACCTTGTCAAGCAGCCCCTCCTTTGCAGAGACAGCCTCCACTTCCTTGAGCTTTGCCTGATGCATAAAAAAGTCGGCTGGGTAAACATCCTTCCCTGCCCTGCGCGCAAAACGGCCGCCGTAAGAGGCAATTCTTTCTATAATGGAGGAAGAAACCGTGGAGATGTTGCTTGAGATGGAACCGGAAGGCTTGGTGATAAAATCAGAGGCCCCCAGTTCAAGACACTGCATGGTAACGGCGGCACCCTTAGTCGCCACCGAAGACAATATGATAACCGGAATATCGATTCCGCGCTTCTTACGCTCCTCAAGGAACTGAACACCATTCATCTCCGGCATTTCAATATCCAGAACAATACAGTCCGGCTTGAGCAGAGGTATCTTCTGCAGCAGGAACTTACCGTTCATGGCCGTTCCCACAACCTTCATACCATCGGTTGAATCAATAATTCTAGAAATAAGATTCCGCATCAAAGCGGAATCATCGCAGACTAAAACCTGTATGTCATCCATTTTAATAAATCCTTTTTTTTGAGTTAAAAAGCCGTTCCACCCCTAAGAGACAGACCGGCCTACACCTCGTTCTTCTGGTACAGACAGGCCCACTCAGTCTTAAGGAATTCAAATTTTGTCTCCATACCGAACAAACTCTCAGAATGTCCGATAAACAAAAATGAATTCTTTGCCATAGAGTTATAGAAACGGTCTATAGTTGCCTTTTGGGCTGCCTCGTCAAAATAAATAAGCACGTTACGGCAGAACACAATGTCAAGATTCCGTGAACCGCTGTCGTGGCGCAGATTGTGATAGTCAAAGCGGATCGTCTGCATAAGGTCGCTCTTCACCTGGTAACCGGAATCATTCTTTGTAAAGAATTTCTCCAGATAGTTCTCAGGTATACCTGCAATGCGGGCTGTAGGATAAAAGCCCTGCTGACCTACCATCAGAGACTTGAGCGAAATGTCCGATGCAATTATGTCAAACGAATAAGGAGCGGGCAGCTTGTCCTTGAGAAGCATTGCGATTGTGTATGGCTCCTCGCCGGTAGAACATCCCGCGCTCCAGATATGAATCTTGGTGTCACCAGTTTTCTTTTTGTTCTCAATGACATGCGGAATAACATAGTTTATAAGAGCGTCAAAGTGAGGCTGGTTGCGGAAAAATCTGGTTAGATTTGTTGTTATGCTGTCCAGGAAGGTCTTGAATTCACCCTGGTCAGAAGTGACCAGCTTATAATAGTCCTGAACATCGGTCATCTGCTTTTCACGCAG
>CAMNHD010000048.1 GCA_946538875.1 uncultured Treponema sp. | reverse complement strand
CTATGCTTTAGCTGAAATATTTCTTTTTGAATGTGCTCTTTTGTGATCAGCACCGGAAGCATTCCCCTGATGCCCTAATAGCCGTCATCAGTCAAGACAAGGCCAGTCGTTTTTCCAAGTGATATTGTCTATCATAAGGTGGGGCCTGCCCTCTTCCCTGCGGCTGTAGGCGTGGTAGACCAGATAGTCTTTTCCGTCTGTGTCGTGGAAAACTGTGTTGTGGCCGGGTCCTGCCCAGTCTGCAAAGGAAAGGCTGTCGCGCAGGGTAGCGCCGCCGCCTTGAGCCAAGTCCATGCCTGCATCATCAAGGTAGGGGCCGGTTATAGACTTTGATACACCAACAACAATGTGGTAGGAGGAGGCTGTTCCGCGGCAGCAGTAGTCGTGGCTTGCAAAAAGGTAGTAATATCCGTTTCTCTTGAAAATAAAGCCGCCCTCTATCGGGTTGGGATCCACGTTTCCCCTGGAACCGACATTGTACATTCTTGAGGAAGAATCAAGATGACCGTCGGCCGTCATCCGCTGGAGGAAAAGCCCACCCCAAAAGGAACCCCATAACATCCAGTCGTTGCCATCATCATCCTGGCACACAGCAGGGTCTATTGCGTTGAAGGGACTCTCTTCTGTTGTGGAAAGAACAAGCCCCTTGTCTTCCCAGCCGTCAGCAGTGCCGCATTCCCGGGTAAAGCCCTGGACCGTTTCGCTTTCTGCAAGACCTATTGCGGAGATGCGCTTACCAAAAGTGGACACTGCATAGTACAGCCTCCACTTTCCGTTACGGCGCACAATCTCCGGCGCCCACCAGTCATCGCCCTTGTTTGCAGGCACCAGAGGATGAGTCCAGTCAGGATTTACAGAAACCACGCGGGGAAGTTCCTTCCAGTTCAGCAAATCAGTGGACGAGCGCAAAAGTCCGTGGGTGGAAAGACAGTAGTAAATTCCGTCTTCTTTGACAATGACAGGGTCATGTGCACCCTGGGAACCTGTAAGTTTAAGCAAGGACATAAAGCCTCCGGAGATTTCAAAGTGACATACGCGGGCATGGAGCCATGCGGATGCAGTGCCCGCCGCGCGGGCACCGAGCGGTCAGCGAGTGGCGGAACGCCCGTAATGCGATGGAACAGTATGTTTTATATAAAACTAAGTGTGCACAATTCATGTACCGTCCAAAAAAAGAAAACCGCCGGATTTAAGCAGAAACCGGCGGAAGGTACAAAAACAAGGAGTAATTATTTCATACCAGTCATGGCAACAGAAGCAATAATCTGTTTCTGGAATACCATAAAGACTATCAGAATCGGCAACAGCGCTATCACCGAGGCTGTCAGAAGCAATGGGTAGTCAGTGTTGATTGCGTACATTGCGTTCAGGCGGCTTATCATAACCTGCACTGTCAAAAGATTGTCGTCATGCAGATAGATGGAAGGAGCAAAGTAGTCGTTCCATGCACCCATGAACCAGAGGATTGCCTGGGCCGCAACAGCAGGACGCGCATTTGGCATCATGATTGACCAGAAGATTTTGAAGAATCCTGCTCCGTCAATGCGGGCGGACTCTATCATGGAAGTTGGAATACCGCTCATGTACTGGCGCAGAAAGAAAATCATGCTGACGTTTCCAAGCATTCCGGGGATAATCAGCGGATACCATGTGTTCACCCAGCCAATCTTGGCATATATGATAAAGGTTGGAATCATGATGACAGAAAACGGAATCATCATCGTGGCAAGTTCTGCAAGGAAGAGCTTGTTCTTTCCAGGGAAGCGCAGCTTAGAATATGAGAACGCCGCCAGGGATGAGACAAAGGTTCCCACCAGAATCGTGCTCACCGCAATGATGATGGAGTTGAGGATACCACGCTGCAGTTTTGGAGTCATTTCCCAGACACGCTGCGTGTAGTTCTGCCACTGCGGATTCTTGGGCATGGCAAGCGAAAGCTGTGTGGTAAGGAATTGACCCGGAGTCTTTACTGAGGACTCGAACATCCATACCAGTGGTATAATCATTATCAAGGCACCCAGGGTAAGAAACAGGTAGACAAAGGCGTTGCCCATGGTCTGGTTTCTTTTCTGTGAACCGTATTTTGCAACATCAGATGGGTTAGACATTTTTATTACCTCCGCCTATTCAAGATAGTTTTCGCTAGAAGGATTCATCTTGAACTGAACCGCTGTCACGATAAAGATGATGAGAGCCAGGACCCATGCGGCCGCACAGGCATACCCCTTTGCGTCGGCATCGCCGAATGCCTGCTGCCAGATGTAGAAGACTATTGTTCCTGATGAATAGTCGGGACCGCCCTCAGGAGTCATGATCTGGGGTTCCACAATCATCTGTGCACCGCCGATGATACCGGTGACCATAATATAGAAGGTAATAGGCTGCATAAGTGGCCATGTTATCTTGGTAAAGATTTTCCATGGGCTTGCACCGTCGATGACAGCCGCCTCGTAGTATGACTTGGGCATGTTCTGCAGGGCGCCGAGATAAAGGAGGGCTGTACCGCCCACACCGCGCCAGACGCACATTATCATAATCGCGGGCTTTACAGTGTGCGCATTCTGCAGCCAGTTCGGCAGATTTTCCTTGGGAATGCCGAGCCAGTTCAGGAACTGGTTCAGAAGTCCGTAGTCACCGTTGTAGATCCATCCCCAAAGCAGGGTGACTGCAACTATTGATGAAACGACAGGAATATAGTAAATGACGCGGTAAACTTTTACGCCGGGAAGTTCCTTGTTGAACGCAAGGGCAAGGGAAAATGCCCATACCATGCCCAGGGGAATTCCAATCATGTACCAGAATGTATTCCACAGAGCCTTCCAGAAATATGGTGATTCAAACTCGTCAATGAGAAGAGTCTTGTAGTTTTCAAAACCTAGAAAGTGATCCTTTGGATTGGAGAACAATTCCTTGATGTCGGTCATTGAGTTCCAGTCAGTAAAACTTGCGAAAATAGAGAAAAGAAAAGGACCAGCGGTAAAAAGAAAGAATCCGATGACCGGCGGCAGTACGAACAAGAGGCCAGCCCTGGCTTCGTCATTCCACTTTTTCTTTTTATTTGCAGTCAACACAGTTTGTGCCATAGAAAACTCCTGTTGAAAAAAAACGGGTTCCCTGCCTTCATTGCTCAACAACTTCTCTGCACGGACAAACACTTGGAAAAAAAGCAGAGCACCCGTCTGGATGGAGCCGCCTCACTTGGGAAAACGGCTCCGCATGAAAATCTGTTTTACTTTTTGTTCTTCTTTGCCTTAGCCAGTGCTTTGTCCAGGTCGCGCTGCATCTTTACAGAAACCTTCTTGCAGTATTCTTCGGCTGACTGCTTTCCGTCAAGAACCTTCTGGATTCCGATGAAGAAGTCGTCATACCAGACGCTGTTGTAGGTAAAATCTGCTGGCCATGCGCGTCCGGTTGTGGAGATGATGTTGATGAACTCCTGGCGGTTGGCAGGCTTTGCGGCCTTGTTTGTGTACAGGGATGCCTGTGACTTGAGGTTAGGAATCTGGAGGTCCATCTCTGCATACATTCTGTTTGCCTCAGGATCTGCTGAAAGGTAAAGAGCCAGTTCAGCGGCGGCCTTTGGATTCTTGGTGGTTGCAGAAACTGCGTAACCCACGCCGCCACGGTATGTTGCGGTCTTGTTGGCGGCAGTGTGCACTGGCCATGGAATCAGGTCATACTCGAACTTGATTACTTCCGGATCGTTGAACTTGGCAATGTCCCATGTGCCGGCAGGGAAGAATCCAAGTTCTCCCTTGAGCCATCTCTGGTAGGTGTCAAGTGACTGTGCCTGGGTTGCGGTCGGAGTGACAGGCTTGAAGTTTGAAAGACCCTTCACCGGGTAGATTGAGTTGCCCAGTGTCATATTTGCCCAGAACTGAAGGGCTTCGATGAACTTGGGATCAGTTACGTTCACCTTTGTCTTGCTTGCGTCAAGATAGTCGGTTCCGTTGCCCCAGACAAACTGGATGAATGCCCAGTGGATGTTGAGACCAGTTCCGAATGTGTCGTTCTGACCGTCCTTATTGGTGTCACGTGTAAGCTTGGTACAGACATCGATGAATTCCTGCCAGGTGTAAGGCTTTGTCTTGCTTGGCAGAGGAATACCGTACTTCTCGAAAAGTGTCTTGTTATATGCAAGGGCAAAAGGTCCAAAGTCCTTTGGTACTGCCCAGATGGAATTGCCGCGTCCCAGGAGCTGACCGTCGTAGCGGTATGAGTCAAGGGCGGCAGGATAAAGATCGTCAACATTGACTCCGCTTACAGACTTTGTGTATGGAGCAAGGTCAAGAACCTTCTTGTTGTCCACATAGTTGCGCACTTCTCCGGGTCCAAGGTAAAAGACATCAGGCAGCGAATTAGCAGCCAGCTGAGCCTGAATCTTTGCACCGTACTCGGCCTGAGTTGAAGAAATAAATTTTACTGTGGTGCCAGGATGTGTCTTTTCAAAACGTGCGACAACCTGATCCAAAATCGCCTTCTCCTGAGGCTGTGCATAAATCATAAGAGTCAACTCTTCGCTAAATGCAGCAGTAGCACAGAGAGCAGCGGCAAGCAATGACAACAATGCTTTTTTCATTTTCGTCCTCCTAAATTGGCAGTTCCGGGAAATCCTCATTTCCCTCGACTGTAATTTCATTGTAAACCCAGTTACGATATCTGTCAAGAAAATTTGATATAAATCTTTAATTATTGAAGTAAAAACCCGATTTTTTAGTTTTTTTGCCCATTTTCAGAAAATTTGAACCTTTTTTCCGTAAAAATCACCAGATTTTTAAGATTTTCAGGCCTTTTTCCTGCTTGCTTGGGCATTTTAAAACAAAACCGCAGTTCCTTATCAATAATTTTCGATTCAATCCCGCTTATTTCCCCAGAAATATTCACCAGTTTTCCCGCCATCTATACAGCTGAAGCTTATGGTCCTGCGCCTGGCAGTCCGCTTCCTTGCCCAGTCAACAGCCTCAAAGACAAAGCCGCGGAAAGTTCCGGTATTATCCAAAGTCACGGTAAAAGAATACCCGTCCGCAGCAAGGCTCCACTTTCCGGAAAATTCACCGCTCACAGTTCCGTCCTCACCCAGCACAATCTCCTTGGACTGAGTCGGGGCCGCGTCAGCAACACAAGACTCCACAGGGTCATTCTGCCCGAAAGTCTTGTACATCTTTACCTCGGCGTCACGCACAGTCAGTATGGCGTCATAGGTACCGGCAATATCCTTTGCGGCAAGGGGCTTAAGCTTTTCCTCGAACTTCTTGTCAGCATAGTAGTCATTCTGGTTCAGCACAGGCCAGCCGTCGTCAGTAAAGAACATCTGGTGCACCTGCAGGCAGAAGTAGTACCCAGCCATGTAGTTGGTGCGTGAATGGTTCACAAACACAATCTTTCCGTCCCTGGTGCGCAGAATGCTTTCACCGCCCTGAGCCCTGAAGCTGAATTCCCCCTTGAGCTCGTGGGCACCGATTATCTTGCTGCCGATTTCGTGGTAAGAGCTTGCGTTGAGCGGAGTAAGCAGCATACTGGTACCGTTTCCGTCAAGATACGGGCCCTTGATATCCTTGGAGCGCCCGACACCCACGCGGTAGTCCCAGTCAAGACTGCCCATGGACACAAAGAGGTAATAGTAACCGGTGTCCGAATTGAAGATCACCTGGGCACCCTCGTAAGCCGCTCCGTAACCGCCGCCGATTGCAGTACCGAACGCACCCTCCACAGTGTCGGCCGGGTCGTCCATAACAGTTCCGTCAGGGGCAACAGGCTTGAGCGAAGTCTTGTCCAGATACATAAGGGCAATGCCTCCTTTCCATGAACCATAGGTGAGAGCGTAGCACCTGCGCCCGGCATAGTCATATTCAATCAGTTCACCAGTGGCCACATCCATCACAAACTCAGGGTCAATGCAGCCAAAGCCGTAGGACATGGAGCTGATGTCGCTCTCAAAGCCGTTCTGCGTGTCCCACATGCCGGTGTTGTAGCAGTAAAGGTCGGCAATATAAGGATCCTCGCTGTCCCACGAGCGGTCATTGTATGTGTAGCGGATGATGTTGGACTGAGTGTAGCCCACGCCAAGACGCTCAAAAACTTCCTTAATCTTTGCATTCTTCGAGGCAGCCTTCTGCACAGGATAGAAAGGTCCCTTTGCATTGTCAGCCACGGCCAGGGTAATCGCCGCCACAGGGTAGCCTGAATTGTTCACGTCCGTGATTATGCCGTGCAGCATGTAGTACAGGCCGTTCAGCTTGACCACAGTCGGAGCCCAGGTAGTACCGTTGGCACGGTTGTAGTTCACCCACTTGAGCCAGTTGGTGTCCCAGTTCTTCTGAATTGCCGAAGTTCCGATGCACTGCCAGTTCACAAGGTCGGCGGAAGTGCGGATCTGCAGCCCCTTCTGACCCGCACCGCCAACAGCGGCGTCAGTGGAATAAACATAGTAAGTACCGTCGTCGTCCTGAAACAGTTTGGGGTCATGGCAGTTCCATACACCCCATGAGTCCTGGGAACCATGCGCAGCAGAAGCGTCCAGATAGCGGGTGTAGACCACGCCGTCAACGTCACGGTTGCCGGTTTCCTTGGCAGGAGCCTTGCGTTCAGCAGAAGTCTTTTCCTTGGATTTGGAGTTTGACTTTGACTTGGACTTGCCCTTTGAAGCAGCAAAGGCAGAGGCGGCCATCATACACAGAACAAGGGCAGAAACGGCAGTTTTGCTGATTTTCATAAGATTTCCTCTCTTAAAATTGATACAAGTAATCCCAAAAACTAGAGATTTCAAAAAAAGTTGATATACTATCACTCTTTTTGATATAGTATATCACAGGTCAGTTCAGAATGGAAGAAAAAAAGCAAAAAAAAGCGCACTTCCACCAGAAAAAACCGCTACCACCCCGAAATCCAGGCACTCACGGTTCTATAAACAAAATGCGCAAGTAATTTTCCAGTTACATTTTTAAATTAATATTTTGTGCAGATTTCTTTTTTAATTAATCATCAGATAGAAAGAACAATCCAGGAGGCGTAAACCCGGGCAGCACTCAGCAGAGGAACTTAGAATCCAGACAAAAAGTCCCTGACTTCCCGCCATGCCCGTACCGATTCAGGAACGTAGTCACCGGCCTGCTGGAACACGTGCCACATTCCCCGGTACTTAGTCAGAGTCACTTCCACACCATGGCTCCTTGCATCCTGGTAGATACTGTCGCTGTCACTTTCAAGGACTTCCCAGGTACCCACCTGAATCAGCATTCTGGGAAAGCCCTGATACGAACCGTAACTCGGCGAAAGATACGGATTCTTGGGATTCTCATCTCCCATGTACAAAGCCGTCATAGGCTTTTCCTTTTTAGAATCACGCTCACCGCCGTCAGCCGACTGCTTCGCCTGCGCCTTCATAATCTTCCTCATGCTGCGTGTAAGACCGAACATCGGATCCTTCATCAGATTGGTCCTGTGGGACAGGCCCTCACCCGCAAGGTCACCCCACGGCGACATACAGATAATTCCGCCTGGAAGCTTCCGCCCCGCATCCCTAAGCTTAAGACACAGCGCAAGAGCCAGATTACCGCCAGCACTGTCACCCGCCACAACAATATTCTCTTCCTTCCAACCACAGCCCAATACGTAATCCCAGACAACAAGAGCATCGTCAAGAGCCGCAGGAAAAGTCACCGCAGGCGCAATACGGTAATCAACATTCATAACCGCCGCATCATTCCAGAGCCTGCTGTACCGCACCGCCATGCTCCGGTAAAGATCGTTGAGCGGAATCACATAAGCGCCACCGTGCAGCTGAAGCAGAAGCTTGTCCGACTCAGAACCGTCCTTCCGCAAAAGCTCCACCGGTACCCCGCAGTCAATCTTTTCGTTAGAATAACCGGCAGGAGCCTTCCATTCAGAACCGCCCACCGCAGTAGACCCCAGCTTGAGCATACCGTCGCCCCTGAAAGCCGGCAGGTCACGCACTTCGCGGATAAGCTCGCGCGCAAGAGTCCCCCTGAACGAAACCCTCAGATCCGGACGGGACATCACAGTTACAAAACACAGGAACACAAGTGTTCCCAGCCCGAACAAAAACTTCCGCAGAGGAACAAGCTTACCCTCCTCCCAGAACTTTCTGAAACATCCGTACCTCAGGAGCACAATTCCCGCCACAGAAAGCAGCATCACAACATACGCAAGCGGCCGCGCATCAATCATCCACATCACAAACAAGGAGACAGCAAGCAACAGAGCAAGAAGAACAAAGAACACCACAGTCCCCAAAACCTTCACAGATTTCTTCATATAATCTCCAGTCAGGGCAATTTCCCGCTGAATGAATCATACAACAAAAACCCGTTTTGTTTCCAGTGCCATTTTCCAAGCATGGAAAGTCTCATGTAACCCGCCCCGGCTTTCACAGTCCCCCAAATCACTCCAACCGGGATTTCACAAAACCCCATTCCCCGCTTTCCGGGGTTCCGGGCAAAGCCCTCCATTCCCGCCTGCCTCCGCAGTCAGGAACGCTCCGCGCCCCTCCAATCGGGGTTAGCCGTAAAAAAAAACGCGCCACGGAGGGCGCGTCTATTGTAACCAGATCTTCTTCACGAACTCCGCTACGCGGAGTTCGTGGAGTGCAAGCTCACCACGGATGGTGCGCTTGCTACTCACCACCAGAACACCAGTCCGATAGGAACGCGCCAGCTGATTGTCTGGTTTGTTCC
>CAMNHD010000047.1 GCA_946538875.1 uncultured Treponema sp. | reverse complement strand
AAACTGATAGGTGTCCGCAACTCGAACACCATAAATGCAGTACAGGCAATTTTTGCCCTTCTCCGCCAACAGGGATTTTCCGACATAGTGGTTGTGGGAGACGGCAATGTTCCGGCAAGCATGATAGGTCCATCAGCAGTATACGACATCTCCAAAATCGAGTCTTACAACACTCAGGGCTACGGTCCAATAGACTACAGCGACCCGGCATTTGCCTTTCTGCTCAAGATAAAACGTGACGACAGCATGTACCTGTCAAGCCATATTGCTACTGTCCTGGAAAACTCACTGAAGCTTAGAAACAAGTCAGCAGAGGAGGCAATACAATGACACTCAACGAACTCAGCAGATACTTTGACTCGTTCCTGCACCTGGGCAACTACGGACGCGACCCTTCGCTCAACGGTGTGCAGATTCAAAACGACTTTCCGGACAAGACTCAGATTACAAAAGTGGCCTTCGCAACCGATGCCTGCGTGGCAACAGCCCAGGCCGCCATTGAGCAGGGAGCACAGCTTCTTTTTGTGCATCACGGCCTGTTCTGGGGAGACTGCACCCCTATCACACAAAACCATTATCAGCGCATTTCCACCTTCCTAAGGGGGAACCTTGCCCTGTACGCGGCACACATACCGCTTGATGCAAACCCGGAAGTCGGGAACAATTACGGTATTGCCCGCCGTCTGAATCTTACAAAGCTTGAGCCATTCGGAGAATGGCACGGAATGACCATAGGTGTCAGGGGCGAGCTTCCACGTCAAGTGACTCCCGGGGAGCTTGGAGAAATGATGTTCCCCGATGGAGAAAAGCCTTTACGGATTTACCCCTTTGGGAAAAAAGAAATAAGGTCTGTGGCTATAATCTCCGGCGGAGCAGGCGAAGATGTGTCCCAGGCAGCCCAGGCTGGTGTTGATGCCTATATCACCGGCGAAGTAATGCACCAGGACTTCCACCTGATAAAGGAACTTGGCATGACTGTGATTGCAGGAGGCCATTACCAGACAGAAACTGTGGGTGTACGCCTGGTTGCAAAAAAATTGGAGCAGGAAAAGAACTTGCAAACCATTTTTATAGACTTTCCCACTGGACTTTAGTATACTATAATAACCCAGTTTTCCTGATATAAAGGAAAACACAAAATAACTTTACAAGGAATTATCGATGAATAAAGATAACAAGTTATTGTCAAAACTTCTGCCGGTTTCTCTTACTGTCCTGGTTATACTGCTTGACCAGATTACAAAGGCTCTTGTGGTAAAATTCATCCCCCGCTTTTCTGTCGCCACAAATATGACCGGTGAAGGAATCATCAAAGTTTTCGGTGATTTTCTGCGCTTTATACACGTGAGGAATCCTGCCGTGGCATTCAGTATGGGTGCCAGTTTATCTGCCAACACACGTGCAATTCTCTTTGCATTTGCCCCTCTTGTAATCATAATCCTTGTATTTGTGATTTATTTCAGGAACAATGACTTTACAAAACTTCAGCGCTGGGCAATCTGCGGCATTCTGGGCGGCGGTCTTGGAAATCTGATTGACCGTTTTTTCCGCAAGGACGGTGTCGTTGACTTTATCGACTGCTGGTTCGGCGGTCTGTTCGGACTGGAACGCTGGCCTACATTCAATGTGGCTGACTCCGCTGTTGTTGTCTGCGGCATAATCTTTATCATCACATTCATAATCCAGCTGGTAAAGGACAACAAAAAGGCAAAGGCTGAGCAGAAGGATTCCGCTGATGAATAAAAAAGCTTTTTCCGCATTGTTTATGCTCGGCGCCACAATCTTCAACTTTATTGTGACCGCAGCGATTGTCGCCGGACTTTTCTTTTTCTTTTCATTCATGCAGTTCAGGGTATTCCACTACGAAAACCCCAACCTGTTTTTAGGGCTCACCATGTTCAGTTTCCTGGCCGGAATTATACTGGGACTTCTTATCTACACCAAGACGCTTCCATGGGTCATCATGCGCTTTGACCTGGCCGACAAGCTTGACGAACATCTTTTGGGAAAATACCTGCCGAACGGCAAGAGGAATCCTTACTACAAGGCCAAGAATGTAAAGAAGGCCACAACTACAAACCTGCCAAAATCTGCCCTGCCAAAAGACGACATGGACGAGTGGGAACGTGAAGTGGAAAATTCAAATCCTTACCTTTCTTCTTTTGAAGTAAAGAGTTTTGGCCGTGATGACTTGGAAAGACGTGCCGCTGAGGAGTCCCAGCTAAAGGATGATGGTACTGCCGGAAACAAGGACTAGTACATGAGCATGCTGAATGCAGTGCGCATGGGCGTGTAAGGAGCCGCAGGCTGTGCAGCTTGCCTGCACCGACCGTAGGGGAGCCTGGAAGGCCCGGGTTTACGCCTCATAAAAACTAAGGGCGGACGTAACTGTAAAAAGTTCCGGCCGCCCATTATTATTTTTAAAGTAAGAAAAGCTGTTTTATCAATAGCCGTCGCTCATGCTGCGGTTGACATCACGCTGATAAAGCTCGGCATAAGTGAGGCTGCGCTTCTTGAGGTCGTCCTTTGTTTCCTGGGGGAACGGGAGGTAACGCCAGAAGATTGCACGGACTTCTTTTTCCAGCTTCTGAGTTCCGCCTGACTCCTTTGTAATCCACAAAATATAGTCTTCTATAAAGAATGATTTTATGTCTCCCTTGAGTTTCTTGGAGTCGATGTACTGATAGTACTGACCGGTAAGGCCTTCCGACATCCAGTCGAACGATGCCTTTTCCTTTGCAACCTGCCACCTAAGGTCTGCAACTGCCATAAGGCATGCCACCTTGATGTTGCGTGTGTACATTGGAATTACGATTCGTCCGCGTGAAGTGATGCGGTTGAAGCGGTCGAACGGTTCCCAGCAGAAGCCGATGTCACCATAAGAGGGTATCAGCAGGACGTAAGGAACTATTCTGTTCGGGATATTGCGGTGGATGCGGACAAAGCAGTTGGGGTCGATTGACTCTATCCATGCCAGTTCGCGGAGCACGTTTTCGCGGAAACCTGTTGTATCTTTTGAACAGTGGAAGAATTCCTTGGTGAAGATCGGGAACTTGTTTCCCTGACGGCCACAGGTCATCTTTGCCATCTGGCGGACTGTGGTCATTTCAGAAAGCACGTCCTTTTCGGTAAAGGCCGTATCTTCCTGGAATTCCGAGGACTTTGCGTCAAGACTGTCGCCTATTGCCTTTGCTTCCTGAAGTTCCTTGAGGTAAGCGGCATATTCCTTGTCCAGTTTGAGCAGGGTCTTGAAGATGGAATTTATTTCGGTGAACTGTTTGCGCTGAAGGTCGCTGTAGGGCTGAGTGTGTCCCAGACCGATAGCTTCTGTGTGGGTGAACAATTCGTTTATCTTGTCCCTGACCTGCTCTTCCTGGCGGTTGCGTTCGTTTTCGCGCATGGATGCAAGGTTTTCGGCACTCTGGAGTTTACCGTTGTTTTTGTTCTTGAGCTGAATTATCTGCTGCTGGTCTGCTCCGGGGCCTTTTTTCTTGGCGGGCACTTCATCGGTTACGGAAAGGGTCAGGCGGCCTGCTGCCACTTCCTTGAGCCATTCGTCAACATACAGGATTGGTTCTCCTGTGGTATTGTTCAGGACTGCGCGGGAAAAGAAATCCTTTTGCTCGGGGGTGAACAGTGACGGGAGAACAACTCCATAACGCAGGGCAAAGCGTTTGCAGAGCGGGGTCTTGGAATATGCCATCTTAGTGGAAAGGGAACGCGCGAAGTTCCAATAGGCGCCTTCTATATAACTGCGGTAGTCTGTACGTTCCTTTTTGTCCTGACTCTTGAGATACTTTGACAGAAGGTTATGAAGGCGGGTTGCGCTTTCGTCTTCTCCGGAAAAGGTTGTTTTATAGTAGGTCTTGTCGTCAAAAACCGGATTTGGTTCTTCCTCAAAGAATTTTTCCACTGGTTTGAAGCCTGTCTGACTCAAATCAACTTCCGGCAGGCCATCCTGGGGCTTTGACTGCTCATCTTCTTCGCGGCTGCGGCGGACTGCGCTTAAATCTGTTGTATCTTCCTGTATAGCAATGTCATCTATGCTGGTAAGGGAGTCTTCCTTTGTCACAGGCAAACTGGCTTCTGTCTCTTTTAAAAGAGCCTCAATATCTGGTGAAATGTCGTCCATGCCACTCATTAACATCTCCAATACTAAGCTTGTACTTTTGCGGTGCAGGTATTCCACACCATAATAAATCAATTATAACACGGGTACTTTAATCTATCAAGTGCAGGGTGCGGTCCGCCGGGGAAAACGGTTTTGACGAAACACAGGCACAAAGCGGCTGCCGGTCCCGAACCGGGTTTGCAGAACCGATGCTAAATGCTGTTTGTGCCTGAGGTTTTAACGCTGACAGGCCACGTAAATCGGCTTAAGCCGGCTTAAACTTACTTGACAAACCAGTTCTGTATGGTAAAATAAATAATAGCGCATCAATGGAGGCTATTATGGCATGTTTTCTTGTTCCGCTCACAGAGGCGGTTGTAGTTTCTGTCGTAAAAGGTTCTATCGGCCTAAAACACAAAACCGACGAACACATAAAATCTGTAAAGGAAAAGCTCGGCTGGCTTCAGAAACTGGAGTTTGGCGGCGCATTCCTTCTCGCAATCGAGCACATCTATCACGGAGAAGTAGTTCTTTATCCGCCATTTCTTACCTCGATGAGGAACCCGGAAGACACCGCAGAAATGCTTCATGAAATGGCAACAGTCGGCGTCGGCATGGCAGTTCTGGTGACAGCAGCCTGGGGAATCATGTGGGCTGTATCGGCAATACGCAAAAATAAAGCAAACAAAAAAGTAAATATCGGAGGAGTCGCATAATGTGCGAAATTATGACAGTTATCACTGCAGTCGCCTTCACAATGGCCTACATCATTGCAGCTAAGAAAAACAGACCTGCAAAAAGCTTTTTCACAGCCACCCTTATGTTCTGGGGTGCAGCTCTGATGTGGCTGGTCGACTGTATTACAAGCGCACTGTCTGGAGAGGGATTTTTTGACCTGAGCCGTGAAGATTCAATCCTGGGTCTGCTCATAGTCGGCGCAGGCCTTTTGGTCTGGGGAATTCTGTACATCATCGAAAAAAGCAAAACACAACTTCCCACGCCTAAACAGTCTTGATTTTTGTTTAAAGACCTTGTATAATTTGAAAACCTTTTCATATTTATACATGAGGTTTTTATGCTTGAAGTCAAAGAACAATCGTACTTGGACGGTAAACCATTTAAAATCATTTCCGGTTCAATCCACTATTTCAGGGTTGTGCCGGAATACTGGCAGGACCGTCTTGAAAAACTCAAGAATATGGGTTGCAACACCGTTGAAACCTACATTCCATGGAATTTCCACGAATCAAAAAAAGGTGAATTCAATTGGGAAGGCATACACAACGTCTTCCACTTTATAGAACTTGCTCAAAAACTTGGGCTTTACGTAATAATCAGACCATCACCATATATCTGCGCAGAATGGGAATTCGGCGGACTTCCTTCATGGCTGCTGAAAGACCGCAACATGAGGCTGCGCTGTTCCTATCCTCCATATCTCCAGGCAGTCAAGGAATACTACACTGAACTTATTCCACGCCTCCTGCCCTACCAGATGGACCGTGGCGGACCGATAATCCTGATGCAGCTGGAAAACGAATACGGCTATTACGGAAACGACACTTCCTACATGGAATTCCTGCGTGACACCGTAAGGTCAATGGGCGTAACAGTTCCGCTGGTAACATCGGACGGACCGTGGAACGAAGGCTGCTTTAAGTCAGGAATGGTTGACGGTGCCCTCTGTACTGGAAACTTTGGTTCAGAAGCACCTGTACAATTTGAGCGCATGAAGGCTTATACAGGGAAAAACGGACCGTCCATGTGCATGGAGTTCTGGGTAGGCTGGTTCGACGCATGGGGTGAGCAGCACCATACCAACGACCCTGAAAAGGCCGCAAAAGAGCTTGAGGATATGATTGAGCGCGGAAGCCTGAACATCTATATGTTCCAGGGCGGCACAAACTTTGGTTTTATGGCTGGACGCAATGCCGGTTCCAAGAATGCAGACGTCACATCATACGACTATGACTCCATTCTTACTGAGGACGGCCAGATTACCAGAAAATACGAACTGTTCCAGAAAATCATTGCAAAGTACAATCCTGTGGAGCAGATTCCGCTCAGCACAAAGATCAGGCGCGCATCATTCGGAAAGGTAAAGTGTTCCGCAAAGACAGGCCTCTTTGAAAACCTGGAGGCCTTGGCTTCCCCGGTAAAGTCGCTGTATCCGCTCACCATGGAGGATATTGACCAGAACTACGGCTTTATTCTTTACCGCACTGAGGCAAGACCTTACGAAACCGTAAACGACATAAAGCTTGAGGGTGCAGCCGACCGCGCAAATGTCTACCAGAACGGCAGATTCCTGTTTACTGCCGTGGACACAAGCCTGAACGACAAGTTTGAAGTGCAGGACAAATGCACTGCCGGCCGCTATGACATCCTTATTGAAAACTACGGACGTGAAAACTTTGGCGGCGGACTTGAGCTCCAGAGAAAAGGTCTTTCTGGTGGACTACGCCTGAATGACCACAGGCACTTTGGCTTTGACATCTATAGCCTTCCGCTTGACTGTGAGCAGATGGACAAGCTGGACTTTGCCAAGGGATATGACGAAAGCTCAAAGGCTCCAGCCTTTTACAAATTTGATTTTGATGTTGACGAACCGGGCGACACTTTCTTGGACACGGAGAGATTTGGAAAGGGAGTTGCCTTTGTAAACGGATTCAATCTTGGCCGCTACTGGGAGATTGGTCCGCAGAAAAGGCTGTATGTTCCGGCACCGCTATTGCACAAGGGAAAGAACTCTATCATATTGTTCGAAACTGAAGGCAAGGCCGGGGATTCAATCACACTTTGTGATGAGCCCAGTCTGTAATCCAAAGCAGGCACGGCCGGGGGTGTAGGCCCGTAAGTACCTGCCGCAAGGCAGGTATGAGCGTGAGCGAAGGCCGGAAGCCCCTTAGCACCATACGGTGCCGCACCAAACCTTGCCACATTATTATTGATTTTATACAAAAATCTCTATATTATTATGACATGATTACTGTTGATGAGATTTTTGAAAAGGCTGTCAACCTATTTGACGATTACATTCATTTTTTACTTGAAAGCACATACACTTCCGGCCAGGAACAGGCCCCTTATTTTCCACTTATCATCAGCAGCAATTTTTCCCGTTTTGTCGACGGCTCAAAGCTTGACTCCGACAGTGTGAACCAGGTTTACCAGAACAGCAAGAATGTCACAGGCGCAGGGTATTCGCTTGAGATTGAAAACATCAACACCCGCAGCAGCGGCAGACGCAGCATCATCAAAGGCGTGTTCTTTGACTCTGAAGAGGACTATCTTTGTTTTATTGGCAAGCAGCAGAATGTAAACCATCTGCGTGACATTCTGAATCTTATCGAGGACAACGGCCTGCTTGACCAGAAGAAAATTCTTGCGTGGGCACAGGCTCATCTGCCGCAACTTCTACAGACTGACTCTCCACTTAGTTTTTGGGAAAACATCACGCGCATTGCAAAGTGGATTGTGGACAACCCCAACAGCAATATTTACCTTAGGGAAATTCCTGTCGATATTCCAGACAACTTTATAGAAGAAAACAAGGCCCTGATTCATTCGCTGACTTCGGGCAAACCCATACGCATTTCGTTTGAGTCGGATCATGGGTTAAAGACAAAACCTGTATCCATCAGGTTCAGGCTCCTTTCCCAAAACTATCCGCTTGCGCTGGGAAATCTTCACCCGCAGGAATTAGGGCTTCCACTTGATGATTTTACAAATCTTCACCTGAGTCCTTTTCTGGCGCATATCCACAATGTGCTTATCATAGAAAACGAGATGGTCTACCTGACTTTCCCCCATGTGGAAGGAACTCTCTGTATTCTGGGTTCGCCCTACACCATGAATCTTCTTAAGCTTTGCGAATGGATCGGGCACTTTAACATTATTTATTTTGGCAGCATTGACGAGCACAGTTATGATACGCTTTCGCGTTTCCGCTCATTTTACCACAAGACAAAATCTCTCTGCATGGACATACACACTCTTGTCACTTTCAAAAAGAGATGCGTAAAGACTAAGGGGCTTAAAAACTGGGAAGTGCCGCAGAACCTGAACGGCGAGGAGACGGCTGTCTTTAAGAAACTGCGTGTCAACAGTGAGACTGTATTTAAACTGCCTCAGGAATCCATCTCCCTTGACTACATGCAGCAGGCCTTTTTAAATCTGACACAGGGAGGTGTGGATGCCTAGAACAAGGGGCTTGTTTCTTACTTTATTTCTTTCGCTTGCTTTTAGCTCGACTAGTCTGGCACTGGGGCCGGATGGTCTCAAGATTCTCCAGGATTCTTATCCTGACGTCAAATTTGACTTTACTTATGACATCCATGTAAAGGACTGGGAAATAAAGATGACTGTCCCCAGTGTTCCTAAAGCCGCTGGTGGAGACACAGAGGGAAACCGCAGCTACACTTTTTACTGGTGTGGTGGAAGCATGCTGCCGCTTGAAGAGATTCCGAACAGGGAAATGTACTGGTCCATTCTTTATCCATATCCAAAGGTTCTTGCAGACCCTGCCGGTTTTACATACAAACAGGTTGAACAGATAAAGAATTTTTCTTCTTCCGACAACCGCAGGAACGGAGCCGGCACACCGATGTTCTTTTTTGACGCGCTTTACTGCTCCGACTCAAGGGCTCATCTGGAAGCCTGCCTTAAAAAGATTTCCT
>CAMNHD010000046.1 GCA_946538875.1 uncultured Treponema sp. | reverse complement strand
CCAAGAGCAGACCCGCACTGCTTAAAGCCGACATCACAGTCAGCTACGGACAGATTACCGCCGTATGCGGAATGAAGGAAGCTGCCATGGAAACCCTGGAAGACATTGTATGCGCAATGGATTCCTATGGAGCAAAGGGAGAAGCATTGCTATACAGCAAGAATGGAAACCTAGTGCAAAAAACAAAACTTTCTTCACCGCGGTGGAGCACAAGTCTGCTCAGGAGATTCGGTTGCGCAATTGTTTCTTCAGACAGGAACTACCGCTCAAGCAATCCGTCGCTCACAGTGGAACAGATGCTCACAGTCTACCACAATGGCCCGGATACTTTTTTGCGCGCACAGGAACTGATCGAGCAAGCCGCAGTGTCCATCACTCCGCATGAACTTTGCAGCTCGCTAAGCGGCGGAATGACGCAGAGACTTATCCTTGCACGGGAACTTTCCACAGAAGCATCGCTTGCAATTTTATGCAATCCCATGCAGGGCCTGGATATACAGACACAGGGAAACCTTGTCCAGAGAATACAGAAACTTGCCCAGGAAGGAAAAGCCGTTCTCATTCTTGGGGCAGCGGATTTTCCATTGACAATCTGCAGCAGAGTCTACTCACTAGAAGGCGGAGAGGCAAAACTTACTTACAGCAGCAATGGAGGAAGCCGTGGCTAAAAAGAGATTTCCCTTGGAGTCAATCATTTCTCCGCTTGCAGGTTTTCTAATCTGTATACTGATAATTCTTTTCTGCGGGAAACACCCCGGCGAAGCATTAGCTTCATTGTTCACAGGCACATTCGCCTCGCCCTATTACTTTGGCGCAATGCTGAACACAGCTGCTTTTCTTATGACCGCAGGCTGCGGGGAGTCACTGGCACTCAAGAGCGGAAACATGAACCTTGGGGGAGAAGGCCAGGTATACATAGGCGGATTTGTCAGCGGACTGATTCTCACAAGCGGCTGGAACGCAAACCCGGCAATAGTCTTTACCACAGCACTTCTTGCGTCAATGGCAAGCGGAGCACTTATGGCTCTGATTTCGGCACTGCTTAAGGAAATCCGAGGAGCCCAGGTACTGCTCACATCATTTCTAGTGAGTGCGGCAAGCCTTCCAATAATTGACGGTCTGATTACCCACATAAACGGCAAGGCTGAACAGAACCTCATAGCCCTTGCCCCAATACCAGAGCAGTTCCGATTTACGCAGATTCTTCCCCCCTCACCGCTCAACCCATCTTTTTTTGCGGCGATAGTCCTCTGCATACTGGCATGGCTCTTTCTAAAAAAGACACGCTCCGGCAGACACATACAAGTCTGGGGCACCGCTCCAGAATTTGCACGTTACTGCGGTTACTCCCCGGCTGCAAACAACGCAGGCGCCCTTATGTTCTCCGGGGCAATGCACGCGCTTACAGGATTATTTGCCGTCTGCGGAACTCACTACACTTGCCACAAAGGCTTTTACACAGGAATGGGCTGGAACGCACTGAGCGCCTCCCTCATAGTTTCATCAAATCCACTGGCTCTGGTGCCCGCCAGCCTGGTACTCTCATGGCTTTACACTTCGGCAGACAGGGTCGGTCTTACACAGGGCTTTGGCTTTGACATTTCTGGAATTGTCTCCGGCTGCATCCTTTTTGCAATAGCAATTCCCTTTGCAGTGAGGAAAACAAAATGAACGCAATAAATCTGGCACTTTCGGTAATCAGCATTGCCGCACCCCTGCTCCTGATAACAACCGGCGCCCTTGTAAGCGAATACGGCGGCCGACTTGCAATGTTCGTGGAATGCATAATAAACCTGGGAGCATTTTTCTGCTACGCATATTCCGCCGCACTGAACTCCGCCTTTGCCGGAGCACTGCTCTCCGTTCTGACATGCACAGCCATAGTCCTAGGGCTGGAGCGCCTTGCCTCAAGGTTCAAGGCAAACATGTTCCTTGTCTCCCTGGCAATGAACCTTCTCTTTGCCTCGCTTGCAACATTCTTCTCAAGCACAATCTTTGGCACAAGAGGAGTACTGTACTCCGCATCCTACCAGTTTTCACCATCCACAATGAAACTGGTTACAAGCATAATCTGCTATGCTGCGGTGGCACTTATAATTATGGGACTTCGTTATACAAAATGGGGACTTGCCATGAGGATTACAGGCTCCGACAGTCAGGTACTGAGTTCTCAGGGAATATCCGCTGACTTTTACAGGTGCATCTCCTGGATTACAGCGGCGGCATGCGGTGCCTTTGGCGGTTGTGTCCTAAGCCTGCGGCTTTCAAGCTACGTGCCTGGAATGGCAAGCGGCAGAGGCTGGACTGCTCTGGCTGCAGTCTACCTTGGACGCAAGAACCCGCCTGCAGTTGTGCTTGCAGTCTTTGTTTTTGCTTTTGCCGAGTACGGAAGCTCGCATATACACAACATCCCGCTCCTGAGCGGAATACCTTCATCTGTACTGCTGGCATTTCCTTACCTTATGGCCTTACTTTTAATTCTAATTGTTCCTAAAGAAAAATAACGCTCTATGCTTAGCTGACCAAAGCGCTGTCTGCACAGGCAGCAAGACGCATGTGGCGCAGGGCACGGATTTCTGTCTGGCGAACAGCTTCAGGACTTACACCGATGATGCGTGAAATCTCGCGGAGGGTCTTTGAGCTGTGTGAACCGTCAAAGTTGTAGCGGTACCACAATACCCTGCGCTCGTTCTGCGGAAGCTTGTTCAGTATCGAGCGTACAGATTCCTTCTGTTCTTCCTCAAGCACAACACGTTCCGGGCAGTATGTCATGTCAGGCATAAGGTCTGCAACAGTGGCGGAACTATCCTCGTCGCCGGCATCAACATCCAGCGAACTGATAGAATAATTGTACTGCATACAGTCGTCAATGCGCTCCGGCTCAATACCAAGGTATTCAGAAACCTCATACACAGTGGCTTCACGGCCAAAACACTGCATGAGAGTTGCCTGGGCAGCAACCACCTTGCGGATCAGGTCATCCTTGCGGTGCGGCAGTGAAATAAATGCAGACTTTGTGTTTGCAAAGCGCATCATGTACTGGACAATCCACGGATAGGCATAGGTGGAAAAGCGAGTGTTGAATTCAGCCTGGAACTTCTGGGCGGCAATCATCAGACCTAGATTTCCTTCCTGGACAAGATCCATGACTGAAACACATGAGTTCTTGAAGCGGCAGGCAAGCGACACAACCAGGCGCAGGTTGCTGTTGACAAGGGCCTTGAGCGCAGACTGGTCTCCACCGCTAATTTTTACAGCAAGTTCTGACTCCTCTTCTGCGCTAAGCAGCGGATACTTCTGAATCTGTGACAAATATGATTTGTTAATCTCTTTTTCCATAGTTTTGCTCCTCTAAGCACTAAAATAATAGCAAATTCCGTGCCAAGTTTTTGCATAACCTGAAAATTTGGAGGAAAAATGGACCCGTTTAAGTTATTTCTATGAATTATCTACAAATAAAATTTTTAACCACACGACACAGCAATAACACACTATTCAAAAAAAACAAGTTTTTTGCAAAAATTTGTCCACTTTTTTGATAAAATCGTCTATTTTTATATACAGTTATAAAAACTGTGTATTTTTCTATACATTCATTTTTTGCATACAAAACAAAAGTAGACAGTAAAGCCTTTTCAAAAGTAGACGCCCGCCTATTCATCTGTATTATTTTTTAGACAACACAAGTTCATGGTATACTTTTTTAGTCAGTTTTTTTTGCAAAAGAAAGAGACAGTTCATGCAAAAAACCGGTCGATTTCTGGCAGACGGCAAGGCGGGGGTTTAGGGGGTGTCCCCCCCTAGGAGAATGGGGTGCGGTGAAGCCCGCAGGGCTTGAACTCATAACAAAAAAAAGAACCTCCGGCTAAAACCGGAAGTTCCCGTAAGCTTTTATTTTATTGTCGCCTTTATGAATTCGCGGAAGAGCGGACCTGCCTTGTTGGGGCGGCTCTTGAACTCAGGATGGAACTGACCGCCAAGCATCCAGGGATGATCAGGGACCTCTGCAATCTCGACCAGATCGCGCTCCGGGTTGACGCCTGAAATTATCAGACCGCCGTCCACCAGCTGCTGACGGTAGACATTGTTGAACTCGTAGCGGTGGCGGTGGCGCTCCCAGATAAGCGGCTCGCCGTAAGCCTTGTACGCCAGAGTGCCTTCCCTGACGGTGCATGAATACTTTCCACGGCGGAGGGTTCCACCAAGAATATTGTTTTTCTGGTCAGGCATAAGGTCAATTACAGGATGCTTGGTATTGGGGTCAATCTCGGAGGAATTTGCGTCGTCCCAGCCAAGAACATCGCGAGCATATTCAATCACAAGAATCTGCATGCCCAGACAGATGCCGAAGTACGGAACCTTGTGCGTGCGGGCATATTTTGCGGCAAGAATCATGCCTTCTATGCCTCTGTTGCCGAATCCGCCCGGGACTATGATTCCGTCGGCACCGCCAAGACGCGCCTCTGTAACCTGGTCGCTGGTAAGATCCTCAGAGTCAATCCAGTCAATCTCAACTTCTGTCTGATTTGCAATACCGCCGTGAATCAGGCTTTCCACAACGCTGAGGTAAGCATCGTGCAGTTCTGTGTATTTTCCAACCAGTGCAATCTTTACGTGATGTCTGGGGTTTTCAAAGACATCCACCATCTTGGCCCATTCGTCAAGCTGTGACACGCGGTTTTCTATGCCCAGGATACGGCAGACCACGTTGCCAAGGCCTTCCTTTTCCATATTGAGCGGAACTTCGTAGATGGACTTTGCGTTCAGGTTCTGAATAACGGCATCGCTTTCCACGTTGCAGAACTGGGCAAGCTTTTCGCGGGTTGTCTCGTCAAGTGGAATCTCTGTGCGGAGCATGACGATATTCGGCTGGATACCAAGAGCCTGAAGTTCCTTTACTGAGTGCTGGGTCGGCTTTGTCTTGAGTTCCTGGGACTTGCCGATATGCGGCACCAGAGTCAGGTGTATGTAGCAGCAGTTTTCTTCGCCAACCTGATACTTAATCTGGCGGATGGCCTCTATAAACGGAAGGGATTCCATGTCTCCAGCAGTTCCACCGATTTCGGTGATTATGACGTCGGCATTGGTCTCCTTTGTGGACTTAAGCATACGCTCAAGGATTTCATCAGTAACATCCGGTATAATCTGGACAGTGCCGCCCTTGTAAAAGCCTTCGCGTTCCTTCTGCAGGACTGTCTGGTACACGCGGCCGGAAGTGACGTTGTTGCTCTGAGACAGAGTAGTATCTGTAAAACGTTCGTAGTGTCCAAGGTCAAGATCTGTCTCGGCGCCGTCGTCTGTGACAAAAACCTCGCCGTGCTGCTTGGGATTCATCGTTCCCGGGTCAAAGTTCAGGTAGGGGTCGAATTTCTGGTTCACCACCTTAAGTCCGCGGCTCTTGAGTATAAGCCCCAAAGAAGCCGCCGCAATTCCCTTACCGAGTCCGCTAACTACACCGCCAGTTACAAATACATATTTGGTCATCAGTATTCATTCTCCCAAAAATATTCTCATATTAAAAAAAACAAAGCAATTCAACAAGTGGTGGGAACCAAAAAAAACAAGAGTTTTTCAAGGTAACTTTGAAAACACCAAGTCTAGAACCCCGACAATAAAAGGAGCTTTAAACCCGCAGGCATCCGGAAAACAAAGTTCTTCAAATGCCTTGTCATTATACATTAAAAGCGTCGTTACGTCCATAAAATTTTGCAAAGTACTTGCTTATTCTGGTAAGGGCCTTTGCACTCACCTTTGGATTAGACTCCAGCAGGTCAAAGAAAACCTCGTCAGGAATCTTTACAAGCTGAACATCAGTCTGGGCAACAGCATCCCCTGTATGGATCTCCTCAAGCATACAGGCTTCCTCGCCAAAGAATCTGCCCGGATCCACGTAAGCCACACTGTTCAGGTGCAGAATCTGCACAGTCCCGCGTATCAGGTAAAAGGCGCCGTCGCCCTTGTCCCCCTGCCTGTAGATATAGTCCCCCTTCGCAAAGTTCAGCACATTGTTTCCCTTGTACATCAGAGCATCCGGTTTTATGAACAGCATACGCTTGAAAGTAGCCCAGGCCGTTGTGTCAGCATAATCAGGCAGAAGGTACATCTCCGCAATAAGCAGAATGTCAAAGAATTTATATACAAAAAAGTACTGGCCAAAGAACAAAAAAACCACAAAGAACATGAATATTTCCATGAGCAGCACAATTGTATTGCTGAGCACGCCGTAAATCACATTGTATTTGTTCAGGTCAATGAAATAATGCATGAGCTTCTGAAGAGTCATAAAAGAAAAAGTGCTCAGTGCGGAAAAGAAGAAGGCACTGCCCCTCACCCGCCGCCTGCGGTATCCCATGCTGTAGGCAATCGTCACCATTATAAAAATCATCACGTAAGGCGTAGTGTACACAAGCTGACGGGTAAAAGTGCCGAATAGCCATGGAACCTGAGCCTTGAGTTCTTCAAAAAAGGGCAGACGGATGAATGTCCTGAAAATTACAATCAGAAAGATGACGGCTGAAATCAGTATGGTAAGGAGCGCTTCAAAGGCAAGAATGATAAACTGGGTCAGCAGAGGTCTCTGCGGAAGCTGCTGGCGGAAAATCTTGTTCACGCCCGCTATTATAGAAGAAAAGAATCGCCTGGCCATCCAGATAATCGCAATTCCAATGACAATCTCAAAGTTTGTTATCTGCTTGATGCCCTGTATAGTGCGCACAACCCCGTCCAGGTTCATAAAATCCATAAGCTGAGTGTTTTCGCCGAACAAATCCACAAACATGTCAGGTGTGGCATGCAGAAAACGGATCAGCACAACCAGAATCATCATGACAGTCGGTATGAAGGAAAACAAAAAGCTGAAGGCGCATGAAGATGCGTAGGAAAAAAGGTCATTGTCTATAAAGAAAATAATGGTAAGGTACAGGGACTGCAGGAAAGTAGTCCCCGTGAACCGGTGAGGCTTTTTTTTCTTTTTGAAACAATTATGATTCATCAAGCCGCCACCGGTCTGCAGAAGCTAGAAGTCAGCCAGCTTAGGTGCTCTTGGATAAGGAATGACATCACGGATGTTGGCCATGCCGGTGATGTAGCGCAAAAGACGGGCAAAGCCAAGGCCGAATCCAGAGTGTGGAACCGTACCAAAGCGGCGCAGGTCAAGATACCACTGATAGTTTGTCATATCCATTCCGCGTTCCTGGCAGACCTTGAGCAGCTTTTCGTAGTTTTCCTCACGCTCGGAACCGCCGGTGATTTCGCCAAGCCCTGGGACCAGGACATCAACTGCACGCACAGTGATGCGTCCCTGCTCGTCAGGCTCGTTCTGCTTCATGTAGAAGGCCTTTACATCCTTTGGATAGTTGTAGACCATCACAGGGGACTTGAAGATCTGCTCGGTAAGGTAGCGCTCATGCTCTGTCTGAAGTTCCTTGCCCCAGGTAATCGGGAACTCGAACTTGTCATTGTACTTTTCAAGCTCGGCTACAGCTTCGGTGTAAGAGATTCTCTTGAACGGAGTGTCAACTACATGCTGGAGCTGTGCAATAACACCCGGCTGAATTCTCTTTTCAAAGAACTGCATGTCTTCGGAACACTTTGTAAGTGCCCAGTTGAGCAAATATTTAAGGAATTCCTCCTCAAGATCCATGTCGTCAAAGAGGTCATAGAAAGCCATTTCCGGTTCGCACATCCAGAACTCGCTCAAGTGGCGCGGTGTGTTTGAATTTTCAGCACGGAAAGTAGGTCCGAATGTGTAGACGCGGCTCAAGGCAGTGGCAAGAGTTTCCGCTTCAAGCTGACCGCTCACGGTAAGGTTGGCCTTTTTGCCAAAGAAGTCCTTGGAATAGTCAACAATCTTGTGGGCATCCTCAATCTTCATGCCGTTTGCGCCGGCCTTTACGCCAAGCTCGGCAATCTTTTCAAGCGAAAGAGTCGTGACCTGGAACATTTCGCCAGCACCCTCCGCATCGGAACAGGTGATTTCCGGGGCGGAAATGTAGACAAAGCCGCGTTCCTGGAAAAATGTATGCAGAGCAATAGCCATCTGGCTTCTCATGCGGAACACTGCACCAAAGGTGTTTGTCCTGGCACGCAGATGTGCATTTTCGCGCAGGTATTCCATGGACATATTCTTTTTCTGGAGAGGATATTCTTCAGCAGGACACTTACCCAGAACAACAAGGCTCTGAAGGGTGACTTCTACAGCCTGTCCGCTTGCAGGAGAAGGAATAAGCACGCCCTCGGCCCTTACAGATGCGCCTGTACCGGCATCCTTGAGAGCTTCCTCGATGGCGGCAGAGTCGGCCTTGCCCGGATTAGTGCGGTCAAAAGTCAGCTGAATCGAAGCAAAGCAGCTTCCGTCATTCACCTGGATAAACACAAGGTTCTTGGAATCACGCTTGGTGCGCACCCATCCGCAAACAGTAACAGCCCTTCCGTCCGGTTCGGAAGTAAGCAAATCTTTAATCAACGTTGGTTTCATAATACGCCATTGTACATTTTTACAGGTATACAGTCAAGGAAGGATTTTTTTGCTTTAGGCGGACGGCTAGACATGGTACTGGACCGTTCCCATCTGAAGGCGGCGCTCGCGGGTATCAGCCAAAAGTTCCCGCAGATGCTCAGAGTCTTCCTCCTGGATGTACTTCTTGAACAGGTTCAGCTGCTCTTCAAAACGGCTGATGTGATCCACCAGTTTTTCCTTGTTGGAGATAAAGAGTTCTGTCCAAAGCGGTGCGTTTATCATTGCGATTCTGGTAAGGTCTTCAAAGCTACCGCCGCCGAAAGCCGTGATTGCAGGGTCGTCGGCACTTTCCACCAGGGCGCTTGCAATCACATGGCAGAGC
>CAMNHD010000045.1 GCA_946538875.1 uncultured Treponema sp. | reverse complement strand
AGTTCAAGCGCAGCACCGGTCTTGCTCACTGAAGTATATTCCAAAATATCATTCACCAAATCAGTAAGCCTGTCAGCCTCACGGATTATCACTTCGACATCAGCATCCCGTTCAGATTTAGTGTCACCGGTGATATCGCGGACTGATTCGGCATAACCGCGTATCATTGTGAGCGGAGTGCGCAGATCGTGCGAAACATTTGCCAACAGTTCCTGCCGCGAATGCTCAAGGCGGTCCAAAGACTTTGCAGTTTGGTCAAGAGTATCCGAAAGTTCGTCCAGTTCCGAACAGAATCCCCTGTTGAACTCAAGCTCAAAATCCCCGACGGCCATTTTCCGTGACTGTGCCACCAGAGATTTTACCGGTCTGGAAAAACGCTTGGAAAGCACATACGCAAAAAGCAGGCCAAGCAGCAAAGCCGCCGCAGATACAATTATCAGCTGCATCCTGATTATTCCCACTGCGGCACCTACAGCCTTGATGGGCATACTGACGATAAGGACATATTCTTTGTTCAGATTCACCGCATAGACATAAGCGCTTCCTATGTCCAGTTTTATTCCTAGAGTTTCCTGAGAATCGTCTTTCAGGCTCCTGATTAGTTCCTCGTAAAACGGGGGAAGATTATGATAAACCCCGCGTTCCCTCTCTGCCTGGACAGGTTTGGATTTATCTTCCCCAGGGCTATCCGTAAAATCACCAAAGTTTTTGTCAGAGGGGCTCCCCAACGGTTTTACAGGAGGTTTTTCCAATGGCTTCCAGGAGGGTCTGAACCTTGGCTGGTTCCTCCCGCCCTCAAACGGAAAACTGTGTTCACTGGCACTGTACTTTAGTTTTCCATCAAAACCGGCAAGGAGCACCAAAAATGACTGACTGTAGGCTAGCTGATCCATTTCGCGGTAAAAGGCTTCATTTTCATAAGGACCAGAGTACTTCTTCAAGAGCGCAGTCACATTCTTCCTGACCTTTGAAACAGCCATGCTTTCATACATTGTCTGAAGAAAAACTGTCTGCAGAAGCCATAATGTAATGAATATCAGCGTTGCAAAAACTGCAAAGTATGTCCAAAGCTTTGCCCCAAAAGACTTGTTATTTAACTTCAAATTTGTACCCCACACCACGAATTGTGACAATATAATCCCTGCACACTCCAAGTTTACCGCGCAAAAGCTTCACCTGCCAGTCAACAGTCCTGTCATCGGCATAATAATTTTCACCCCAGACTGCATCAATTATCTGGTCCCTGGAAAACGCAACGTCCTTATTCTTTGCAAGGAACAAGAGCACATCATATTCCTTGGATGTAAGGGAAAGCTTTTCTCCACCGGCAGATACTGTATGACCGCGCATGTCGATCCGCAAAAGACCTTCCTGCAGAACCTGAGATGTATCCGCGCTTTTGGTAAGCTGAGCCTTCCGCCTGTTCAGGATTGCATTTATTCTTGCCATCAGTTCCTTTGGAGAAAAAGGCTTCACCACATAATCATCCGCACCTATTCCAAACCCTTCAAGCTTATCCCGCTCACTACCACGGGCAGAAAGCATCAAAAACGGTATGTCCTTTATTTTTTTGATTTCCCTGGATGCTTCAAATCCATCCATACCTGGCATCATTATATCCATTACAATCAGATCAAAGTCCTGCTCAGTGCACAGAGCAAGTGCTTCCCTTCCATCAGAAGCCTGTGCAGTCTGGTAGGATTCATGTCCGGCATAACGCGCAATCAGATTCCTTATATCAGCCTCGTCATCCACAATAAGAATTCTTGCCATACCTGCCTCCTATATTTTGACTCTATATGCAAGTGTGCAACACAAAGCCTGTTTTTACCCCACACCTAGTTTTTATGATAGCATATCAGCGCCTAAAAGTAAGGCTTTTTCCATTCCTGACAACAGATTCCACCAAGTTTCCACATTCTTTCCTAATCTATTCCACATAAGCGTATTATATTTAAGGCATCGGAGAACGAAATCTATCTGGCCAGACCGGAAACAGCGAGGTGCTATTATGAAATCTTTGAACAAGGTATTTTTGAGCGCAATGATTTTTGCCGCCATGACCGTAGCGGGATCTCAGGCATTTGCAGAAACCAAAGAATCTGACAACAAGGCGACAAGACCTTCCTTTGGTTTAAACGTGGACGAACTACTTAAAGAAAACATCATCAACCAGGAAACTGCAGATAAGATTACCGCTTATCAGGAAAAGAAAAGAGCTGAATTCAAGGAAGCGTTTGAAAAAAAGCTTTCTGAAGACCGCAGCAAGGGAAATCCAGAACAATGGGAGCACAGAAGCATGGACCGGTCCAACAGGAACAGTGCCAGGTTTCACAGGGGCGGATTCCACAACAATCCAAAAATGAAAATGCATGGCATGAAGCGCAAGTCCCCGTGCAGAACGGGTCACTATGGAAAAAAGAACTTCAATAAAGAAATAGAAGTTCCTGAAACTCCTAAGGACTAATGCTTAAAACAAAAAAGGCACACTCCACATCCCTGGATACGAAGTGTGCCTGCTGATTTCATTCAAGCTATCTGTATTATTTCAGACCGATGTTTGCATAGAGTGAAACTTCCATGTAGTGCTGACCGGAAAGGTCTGTCACAGAAGCAGGCAGTGCATTGTAGGCATCGGCGCTATCTGCGTCAAAGGTTCTTCCAACAATACGAAGTCCCACACGGTTAAGCGAATCCAGGAAAGACGGTGGATTCTTGCCAAAGCCATAAGCCACGTCAATACTGTACTGCAGCGGGAAGGTCAGGTTAAAGTTTCTCCACCATGACTCAGGACCGCAGCCGTTGATTGTAAAGTCTGTGCTTGCAATCAGGTGCTTGTAGCGTGTGGCAAGTCCCATGTTGAACCAGGTGTTGTATTCGCGGCCGGCTGCATACCAACCGGTAAGGGCATTTGTATGACCAAGTGACGCTGTACCGATAAGCTTCCATCCAAGAATCGGATTGGAAACCACACGGGCAGAAACTTCCCAGATATTAGACTCCTGGCCAAGACCTGCGGCGGCAGTCCACTTCTGGTACACCTGATTCACACCGTTACTCCTTTTCTTTTCTGCCCAGCCTGAATCCTTGTAGACAAGAAGGTCTGTTGCCCCAGTCATAAATACGTAATGTGCACCCAGAGAACATGCCAGGCGGGCGTTTTCAGTCTCGTCATTGTTCCAGTCCCAGAACCATGTGCCTCCGTCAGGGTCATAAGTAAAGATGATTTCCATCTCCATGCACTGGCGGTTTGCAAGACCTACAGCAAACGGTGAACCTTCAATCAAATTTCTTCCTGCGGCAGTTGGGCCCTGCAGTGGCATACGATAACGGAATACAGGCTTGATGGAGAACGGTCCCACTCCAGCGTCCGCTCCAACCTTGAACTCCAGACGGTTTCCTGAACCGCTGTCGCCTGTAAAGAATCCGCCGTAAATGTCCTCGGGATTTGTTTCCGCAACAAGTCCACGGTAGATGCTGTCAACATAAAGGAAGGTGTAAGGAATAATTCTTGTACCAAGCTGCAGGTAGGCACCAAGCGTATCTGCATAACCGATTTGTCCTGTACTGCCATCGGCAGCTGTATAAGAAGCACCGAGCTTTTCGTTTCCTGCAAAAAGAAGTCCGAGCTTTGCATTCATAAAGTCAGCCCAGTTCATTTCACCGTAAACGGATGCCTTTGTTCCGTTACCATATGTATTGAACGGATCGGCTTCAGGAAGCTGCTTCTGGCCGAATGCTTCGGAAGCTGTCGCCGCAACTGCGAAGGACGGCTTGTTCAAACCGGTGGACGGGAACTGCCTGTAGTAGTTTGCGATAATCATCGGAACTGCACCGCCCCACAGTTCAGGACCGCCGATAATTCTAAGACCATTCAACACACCCCATGCACTCAGTTCCAGACCGATTGGAGCCTTTGAACCATAGGTGTCGTAACCGATTATGTCATATGCTTCGCGGGAAATGTTGAACACATCTCCTGTTCCTGCATAGCTTCCGTGACCAGTATGATAGAATCCTGTAAGCTGGAAATACTTACCATAATAATTCAGGTCGGCTGAATACACGTCAAAGAATTTCTTATGGTCTGCAGCACTGTCTGTAGTTCCCTCCGCAGCAGACTTCTTTTCATAGCTTTCATAATAACATGCATAAGGATCACGCAGATGTGAAATCGGTTCTCCTGTCCAGCCCTTGATTACTGTTGAACCGTTCAAGTTTTCAAAGGGATTGAATCTAATACCGATTGAAGTCTCTGCCGCCACAGTCGGCTTTACGGTCTGACTCTCCACATTTGTAGCGGAACTGTTGTTGCGGTAAACAAAAGCTTCCTTATAAGAAGTTCCATTCTTGAACGCATCAATCACTCCGTTCACATGGACAGGAACAGTTGCAGCAACATTTGTCTGGATTGAATCAATCTTCACCATATTGAATTCATTGAGTGAACTCTTTACGCTCTGGTCGTTTCCCTTTGCCAGATAGATCGACTCCTGCAGAGTGGTAAACTTCTGCGCAATCTCCTCGTTTGTGGAATTGTACATGGACATCTGCCATATATCCTGAAGGAAGTAGTAGACTGCACGCGGGACACGTCTGTTGATTCCATTGACCATCTCCTTGCTCTGCGCGCAGATTCCGAACCATTCCTCACTCATGTTGTTGGCACCATCCTTGTAATCAAGTGAATAGCCGCCGTTAGCCCATGATGCATTTGTATTGTGAGTAGTAAGTTCTGCATACTGGAGGTACTTCCACCATTCGTCAACCCATTCAAAAACAAAGCAGCCCAAAATGTTGCCGGCATTTCCCTTGCCGTAAGACTGTTCAAAAACTTCCTGCCACTGTGTTTTATAGTACTGAAGCTGAGCCCACTGGTCTTCCTTTCCAGTAAGCGAATTGAAAGCATCCGCTCCGCATTCAGTAATCACAATTGGTCTGTTCAATTTTTCCTTTACATCAAGATACAGGGAATCATAAAATTTCCATCCGCGGTAAACATTGCTTCCAAAGATATCCATCTCGGGACAAAGCTCTGCAATCAAATCAATGTACTGTGTATCGCCATTAACAATTCCATAAGGACGCTCGCCGTCTATCTCCTTGGAAAGCCTGATTGCTTCATTGAACATTGTGTAAAGATATACAGCCTTTGCCTTATGGCGTTCCCCGACAGGAAGGTTCTCAATATCACTTCCGCTCCACTCTAGACCGTAGTTGCTTTCGTTTCCCATCATATACATAAGAACACCACGTGTTTCTTTGTACTTACGCGCAGTATCACATGCAGAATCAAAAAGAACTTTTCTTGTTTCAGGATCAGAATAATCAGTCCGCGGATACCACTTGCCCTTTACGGTAACACCGTAGCGTCCCATCAGATTGTTGATTATAGTATAGATTCCGTAATTTTCATAAATATATTCAATCCACTTTGGAGGAACATCATTAAAGCAACGAATCGCATTTACACCCATAGCCTTGAGCATAGGCATATCATAATCAATCATACGCTGAATGAACTCATCATCATGATTCCAAAGACTGTAATTGTAGTTTTCGCCGATTGGATTGTTTGACCAGGTAATACCTTTTACTTCGACCTCTTTATTTCCGTCGAAAAGTCGCCATCCCTTTTCATCCTGCTGTACAGTTACTTTCGCAAACATAGACGAAGTTAATAAAAGCGCAAGAATAGTCAAAAGAATCTTCTTCATTTTTTCCTCCTATGGAACGTTAATTCCTTTGGAACACTCATTCCAAAAAAAGAACCGTCAGGATGCCTGAAGAAGTTACGACAGGTATGCGAAGCTGCGGATTGCACACCGGATAATAAGCTCTACAGGGCTTCCTGAACAGCCCTTCAATTTTATGGTAAATGAAGAATCACCTAAAAAAAAGCCACTTATTTTTATAAAAGGTGTAAAGTTTTTAACCTTCATTGCTTTTGTCAAAGATAACATCCTTGGATTTGTCTTCTCCAGAAGAAAGCATATACTCCTTTGGACTCATCCCCTTAGTCTTCTTGAACAGTTTTGCAAAATACTTTGTATCGTGGAATCCCACCTTTTCAGAAACTTCATATACTTTATAATATCCTCTGCGAAGATAGTCACAGGCATGCTTTACACGGACGTTGTTCACATAATCAACAAAATTGATTCCCATCTCCTGTGAAAACTTTGAAGAAAGATAACTTGCTGAAAGACCAAGTTTCTCGGCCACAATCGAAAGCGAAATCTCTTCGGAAAAATGATCGTCTATATAAGCAACCGACTGTCTAATTATGGACGGTTCGCCATGATCTCGTTTTTTCTCAACCAGAATCTGGCTTCCAAGCAGTTCATTAATTCGGTCCACAAGTTCCTGAGCCTTGACCGGCTTGATAAGATAATCACGTGCACCGTAGTGCATTGCCTGCTGCGCAAATTTAAATTCATCAAAGCCGCTTAGTATGAGTACAATTGGATCCAGAGAGCTCTGCTTAAGCTGCCTCATAACATCAATTCCAGTAAGAACTGGCATCTGCACGTCCAGCAGAATCATGCACGGCTCATACTTCAGTGCCATCTCCAAAGCCTCACCGCCATCACTCGCCTGGTACACTTGTTCAAAATCAGGACAATGAGTCTTTATATAACGGCTCAATCCTTCGCGGACAAAATCCTCGTCATCGGCAATCAACAAATTTCTAGACATTTTCATTTTCTCCTTGGATTGGGATACAGATGCGGATATCCGTTCCCATCCCAACCTGGCTCATTATCTCAAAGCGGTATGAATCCTTGTACCGTAGGTCCAGCAACTCAATGATATTTTTTATTGCAAAACTTCCTATACCGTCTCCCCGGCGTTTTTTGGTTCCATGCAAAAGATTGTCTATCTGTTCCTCAGTCATTCCGATTCCTGTGTCGGTAATCCTGAACTCCATCAGATTCCCAGATTTTCTTCCCCTGAGACTAAGGTTACACTCTCCGGCCTTACTTGCAAAGCCGTGCACAATTGAATTCTCCACAAAGGGCTGCAGAATAAGTTTGGGAAGCATCTGATTCTTTATCCCGTCATCAAGTTCTATTGAATATTCAAGCCGATGATTAAAACGCATTTTCTGAATCTCAAGGTAATACCCGATAAGCTCAAACTCCTTTTCCACAGGAACTTCCCGGTTTCCCTGGTTCAGCACAAGCTGAAATAGTTTGGAAAGAGTGAGTATGTTGTCGCCAAGGTACTCATTTCCACAACCAATTGCCTGCCAGTAAAGAGAATTCAAGGTGTTATACAAAAAGTGAGGATTTATCTGCGCCTGAAGACATGCTATCTCATTTTCCTTTTCTTTAAGCCTTATCACATAGTTCTCGTTGATAAGAGAATCAAGGTCACGGAGCATTTTGTTGAACGCCTGTGCCACCTGCGCAAGTTCGTCATTACCGTTCACCTGAATCTGCTGCGCAAGGTCTCCATCGGAAACTTTTTTTATCGCCGCCGACAGTTCAAGCATCGGTTTGGTCACGTAGCGGGACATAATTCTCAGAAGAAGATAAAGACCGATTAGGCTTCCACCCGTGAGCACCAGGAACATGATGACATTGCTGACTATAAAACTCTTCCAATGATTAAGAGGAGTTATTTTACAGACAACACTACTATCCCTTTCCAACTTGCAGCATGATACCATATTGCCACGGTACCAGAACTGGAGAGAGTCGAGAGTTTCCCTCTGCATTCTCAACAGCATACGCTGAATCTGGACTTTCAATTCCGTGTCAGTCTTACCGATGTCGCACAGCTCCTCAAACAAAGAATTGAATACAAGTATTTTTTGAGAACTGTCCTGAATCACATTATGGCAAATGCGCTCGAATGTCTCCACATTTATTCCTATTGCCAGGAAACAAAGCGGCGCATTGTTGCGGATATCCACCATTTCGCGGTAGAGCATCACCTTATCTTCGCGGTTAACCTCATAAGTACCGCGTGTATTCTTGGGCACAAAACTCCAGATCATGTGACTGTCACTTTTCTGCGTCAGACTGTATGCCTTTGTTGTACGGATTCTCGCTATGGTAGGATGACTCATACTGCCATCCATACCTCTAAGGTAAGGCTTTACTCCGTTTTCCGGATAGAGGGAAAAAGTCTTGATGTCACCATTCAATGCAATGAGATTTTGAATGGCTTCCAGAGGGGCATCATCATACCATACTCTTGGATTCGCATTCATTTCTTCCACATTTTTGGAAGATACAATTTTCTTTATATCACTGTTGATGCAGACATAGGTGGACAGTTTCTTTATTTCATCCTGAAGCAGCTTTATACTGACGCTGACACTGCGGACTGAAAAGTTTTCTGTTTTGAGTTCATCATCAAATTTACGTTTTATTGTGAACACTGCAAAAAAAACAGACGCCACTATGAACACCGGTACAAAAACCGTAAATCCATAATTAAAGAATTTCTGTCTCAGCTTGTACCGCTTTTTCTTTTTACACATGTTTTCCTCCTACTGAATGCATGCTTCGTGCAGCAGGACAAGAAAATCATCCACAGAAAAGTCACCCGTCATAAGTCGCTGAATATTACTTTCAACTGTCTGCTTGAAATTTGCAGTCCCCATATCATTGAACGGATAACCGGAAATACTATCTGCTTTTTCTACAATCTCAATCAATTGCCCAAGCAGAATATTTTCCTTACCCGTGATAAATGCTGATTCGTACTGGGCGGAAAGTCCCACAGAGTATTCTATTCCCAATGCGGAAAGATTTTCCGGTTTAAATATGAATTTATAAAAATCAAGCGCAGCATCAAGATGAGGTGATTTCTGAGAAACGGAATAA